>JACVRP010000026.1 GCA_014534385.1 Cyanobacteria bacterium Co-bin13 | reverse complement strand
GACTGCCCCGGAGGCTGGGTCTTACCATCCTAGTCGATCAATAGCTTAACGTGGATCTTAGGGCGGGACATCAATTCGCTGGATTAAGTGCTATGATACTTTATCCGGCCAATATTCCAAGCAAGCTAGGGCGAACTGTGGCAAATATTAAGTCTGCACAAAAGCGTATTCAAACTGCTGAACGCAATCGGCTCCGAAATAAGTCTTACAAGTCTGCCGTTAAGACAATGATCAAAAACTACCTGGCAGCGGTAGATGAGTACGCAGCTAATCCCTCTCCGGAAGCGATGGCTGCCGTTCAAACCTGTATGTCTGCTGCATTCAGCAAGATTGACAAGGCGGTAAAGCGGGGTATTATTCATCCCAACGCGGGGGCTCGCCGCAAGTCCCGCCTGGCCCGTGTTTTGAAGCAGCACGAGTCTCCGGTAGCTTCCTAGAGGGTGTGCAGCCCACGACAGCCTGCCGTTGACTCGCCGCTTGGGGATTCATGCAACTCGTTGACACCCACGTTCACATTAACTTTGAAACCTTTTCAGCTGACTTGAACGAGGTGGCTCAAGCTTGGCGAGAAGCAGGTGTGGCTCACTTGGTCCATTCGTGCGTCGAGCCAGACGAATTTACGGCAATTCGGGCAATTGCCGACCGCTTTCCTGAAGTGTCTTTTGCAGTGGGGCTCCACCCGCTCGATATGGACAAGTGGTCAGCTGAGTTGCCTGAGCGCATTGCTGGTTTGGCCCAGTCTGATCCCCGTGTGGTGGCCATTGGAGAAATTGGGCTGGACTTTTACAAGTCCAGCGATCAAGACACTCAAAAAGCAGCTTTTCGGGCTCAGCTGGAGATTGCCCGGTCCCTGGGACTGCCGGTAATCATCCACTGCCGAGATGCTGCCGTTCCGATGGCCGAATTGCTAGGATCATTTTGGCGGCAGCAAGGTCCGGTGAAGGGCGTAATGCACTGCTGGTCTGGAACCCCCGAGGAAACTCAGCTGTTTCTAGATCTGGGGTTCTACATCAGCTTCAGCGGTATTGTGACCTTTAAAAATGCTCATCAGGTAAAAGCTGCTGCTGAAATGGTGCCGTGCGATCGCATTTTGATAGAAACTGACTGTCCCTTTCTTTCGCCCGAACCTCGCCGTAAAGAGCGGCGCAACCAGCCTGCCTACGTCCGCCATGTAGCAGAATACCTAGCGCAGCTACGGGGCGTTGATCTGGAAGAGTTTGCGGCTCAAACAACGGCGAACGCAGTTCGGCTGTTTAATCTACCACTAGAACAGTCCACTTCCGCTTTGGGAGGATCCTCTGATTCACGAGAGCTTGCCGCCTGTCCGCCTCAATAGTCAAGTTTTATTAAAATGCTTGACGATCTCGGTAAAATGCGTTCGTTTATAGTGAGCATGCTTTACAGGGCGATGAGCATCAGACAAGCCACACGGACCTGAGTCTGTGGGGTGTTTTGTCGCTGGCAGGAGAATCAAGGCTCTGTTCCGGCTCGTCGCTTGAGATGGCTGCTTTGGCTACGGCAGTAGACGCGGTTTTTGCTGTTGTGGTTTCTAGCTAGACTGCCTAGCTTTCCGTCGGCCCTAGCGTTTACAGGTTCTGAGCATCCGCTGATCTCCTACCTCTAGTCCTCCCGTCAGCCCACCCTCTGAAAGCTTTCTTCGTAGGTGTTTCTAAACTGAGCAGCCCGTGACCTAGACATTTTTATTTAACCGACAGCTTATTCAAGTAAATCGATGAGTGCGCCCACGCACTTTCCTCGTCCAACTTCTGTACCCAGAGCCTGACCCGCTTGAGGAGACGCATGACTGACCAGAACTACACCACCCCAAACTTCGTCCTGCCAGATCTTGTTGAAATCCAACGCTCCAGTTTTCGCTGGTTTCTGGAAGAGGGCCTGATTGAGGAACTGGAAAGTTTTTCCCCAATCACAGACTACACCGGCAAGCTAGAACTGCATTTCCTCGGCAAGGACTACAAGCTCAAGAGTCCTAAGTACGATGTGGACGAAGCCAAGCGCCGGGACGCTACCTATGCAGTTCAAATGTACGTCCCGACCCGCCTAATCAACAAGGAGACCGGGGAAATTAAGGACCAGGAAGTCTTTATTGGCGATCTGCCGCTAATGACCGATCGGGGTACCTTTATTATCAACGGTGCTGAGCGGGTGATTGTCAACCAGATCGTTCGCAGCCCCGGCGTTTATTACAAAGCAGAAATCGACAAAAACGGTCGCCGCACCTACAACGCCAACCTGATTCCCAACCGAGGGGCCTGGTTGAAGTTTGAGACCGACAAAAACGACCTGGTTTGGGTGCGAATCGATAAGACCCGTAAGCTGTCTGCTCAGGTGCTTCTAAAAGCCCTAGGCCTGACAGACGGTGAGATCTTTGATGCTCTGCGTAACCCAGAGTATTTTCAGAAGACGATTGAAAAAGAAGGGCAGTTTAGCGAAGAAGAGGCCCTGCTTGAGCTATATCGTAAGCTGCGCCCCGGTGAGCCTCCTACCGTGGCCGGCGGAGAACAGCTGCTGCACTCCCGCTTCTCCGATCCCAAGCGCTACGACTTAGGGCGGGTAGGTCGTTACAAGCTCAACCGTAAGCTGCGCCTAAACGTCCCCGAATCCACCCGGGTCCTCACGCCTCAAGACATTCTGGCTGCAATTGACTACCTGATCAACCTGGAGTTTGATATTGGCAATGTCGATGACATTGACCACTTGGGCAACCGCCGAGTCCGATCCGTAGGTGAGCTGCTGCAGAACCAGGTGCGAGTTGGCCTTAACCGCCTAGAGCGCATCATTCGGGAGCGCATGACTGTTTCCGATGCCGATTCGTTAACACCTGCTTCCCTGGTCAACCCCAAGCCGCTGGTTGCTGCGATTAAGGAGTTCTTTGGCTCCAGCCAGCTCTCCCAGTTCATGGACCAAACCAACCCGCTGGCTGAGCTAACTCACAAGCGCCGTCTGAGCGCCCTTGGCCCTGGGGGTCTAACCCGTGAACGGGCAGGCTTTGCTGTGCGAGATATTCACCCCTCCCACTATGGCCGGATCTGCCCCATTGAAACACCCGAGGGTCCAAACGCAGGTCTGATCGGCTCCCTGGCTACCCACGCCCGGGTCAACGAGTTCGGCTTCATCGAAACGCCCTTCTACAAGGTTGAAGCGGGACGAGTCCGTAAAGACCTCCTTCCGGCTAATATGACCGCCGATGAGGAGGACGATCTGCGGGTTGCCCCTGGTGACATCGCCACCGATGAGAACGGCTACATCATCGGCGATACCGTGCCGGTTCGCTACCGCCAGGACTTTACAACAACGACCTCCAGCGAGGTGGACTATGTAGCGGTTTCGCCGGTACAGATTATTTCAGTGGCCACCTCATTGATTCCCTTCCTGGAGCACGATGATGCCAACCGGGCACTGATGGGGTCTAACATGCAGCGTCAGGCAGTGCCGCTGCTGCGTCCGGAGCGTCCCCTGGTTGGTACAGGGCTAGAGGCCCAGGCCGCTCGTGACTCAGGCATGGTGATTATCAGCCGCACCGATGGCGAAGTCATTTTCCTAGATGCCAACTACATTCGAGTGCGAGATCTCGAAGGTCGGGTGCACGAGTACGAGCTGCAAAAGTACCAGCGTTCCAACCAAGACACCTGCTTGAACCAGCGTCCCCTGGTGTTCCCAGGTGAACAGGTGAAGGCCGGTCAGGTGCTGGCCGACGGTTCGGCAACCGAGGGTGGAGAACTGGCGCTCGGTCAGAACGTGACCATCGCTTACATGCCTTGGGAAGGGTACAACTACGAAGACGCCATCCTGATCAGTGAACGACTGGTATACGAAGACGTCTACACCTCCATTCACATTGAAAAGTACGAGATTGAGGCCCGGCAGACCAAGCTAGGTCCCGAAGAAATCACTCGGGAAATTCCCAACGTGGGTGAAGACGCGCTGCGTCAGCTCGACGAAACCGGCATTATCCGGATTGGGGCTTGGGTTGAGGCCAGCGACATTCTGGTGGGTAAAGTGACGCCTAAGGGTGAGTCAGACCAGCCGCCAGAGGAAAAGCTGCTGCGGGCCATCTTTGGTGAAAAAGCCAGAGACGTGCGGGATAACTCTTTGCGGGTACCCAACGGTGAGAAAGGGCGTGTGGTTGATGTCCGGGTCTTTACCCGAGAGCAGGGCGATGAGCTGCCTCCGGGGGCCAACATGGTCGTTCGAGTCTACGTAGCCCAAAAGCGGAAGATTCAGGTTGGCGATAAGATGGCCGGTCGCCACGGCAACAAGGGCATCATCTCTCGGATTTTGCCGATTGAAGACATGCCCTACCTGCCCGATGGCTCCACTGTTGATATCGTGCTCAACCCGCTGGGCGTGCCTTCGCGGATGAACGTAGGTCAGGTGTTTGAGTGTCTGCTGGGCTGGGCTGCTGAAAACCTCGATGCCCGCTTCAAGGTCATTCCTTTTGACGAAATGTATGGCCAGGAAGCTTCCCGCAACTCCACCCACGGCAAACTTCAGGAAGCTAGAGAACTGACCGGCAAAGACTGGGTCTTTAATCCTGATGAACCGGGCAAAATTCAGGTCTACGACGGTCGTACGGGCGACCCCTTTGACCGGCCTGTGACTGTGGGTAAAGCCTACATGCTGAAGCTGGTGCACCTGGTAGACGACAAGATCCACGCCCGCTCTACCGGCCCTTACTCTCTGGTGACGCAACAGCCTCTAGGCGGTAAGGCGCAACAGGGTGGTCAGCGATTCGGTGAGATGGAAGTGTGGGCTCTGGAAGCCTTTGGGGCTGCCTACACCCTGCAGGAACTGCTGACTGTGAAGTCCGACGATATGCAGGGCCGTAACGAAGCGCTTAATGCGATCGTCAAGGGCAAATCAATTCCACGGCCCGGTACGCCTGAGTCCTTTAAGGTGCTGATGCGAGAACTGCAGTCCCTCTGTTTGGATATTGCCGTTCATAAAGTTGAAACTCGCGAAGACGGCACCAGTCGCGATTCAGAGGTGGATCTGATGGTTGATTTGAGCAATCGCCGCACGCCGTCCCGGCCTACCTACGAGTCCATCTCCCGAGATGAACTTGAAGAAGTCGAGGATTAATCTTCACTCTACTAGGTGCGAAAGAGGGGATAACAGCAGGCTTACTCCTGCCGGCTCATCCCCTCCTCGCCCCAGCCTCCCACTTAGCACGCGCTTAGAAGGAAATCACTGAGCATGCCCAAGCTAGAACAGCGTTTCGATTACGTCAAAATTGGTCTGGCCTCTCCCGATCGCATTCGCCAGTGGGGAGAGCGGACGTTGCCCAATGGCATGTTGGTCGGCGAAGTGACCAAGCCAGAAACCATCAACTACCGCACCCTCAAGCCTGAGATGGATGGGCTTTTCTGCGAGCGCATTTTTGGCCCCGCTAAGGATTGGGAATGCCACTGCGGTAAATACAAGCGAGTCCGCCACCGGGGTATTGTCTGTGAGCGGTGCGGGGTTGAAGTGACCGAATCTCGAGTCCGCCGCCACCGCATGGGCTATATCAAGCTGGCTGCTCCTGTAGCCCACGTCTGGTATCTCAAAGGCATTCCCAGCTACATTGCTATCCTGCTGGATATGCCCCTGCGGGACGTCGAGCAGATTGTCTACTTCAACGCTTACGTTGTCCTTGATCCTGGTAATGCTGATAACCTCAGCTACAAGCAGCTGCTGACTGAGGACCAGTGGATTGAAATTGAGGACCAGCTCTACGACGAAGAGTCTCAGCTCTCAGGAGTCGAGGTTGGCATTGGAGCAGAAGCGCTGCAGCGCCTGCTAGAAGATCTAGACCTAGAATCTGAAGCAGAGAAGCTGCGGGAAGAGATCACCAGCGCCAAAGGCCAGAAGCGAGCCAAGCTGATCAAACGCCTGCGGGTGATCGACAACTTCGTCGCCACGGGCTCCAAGCCTGATTGGATGGTGCTGTCTTACATTCCGGTCATTCCTCCTGATCTGCGCCCAATGGTGCAGCTTGACGGCGGACGCTTTGCCACCTCTGACTTAAACGACCTATACCGCCGTGTCATTAACCGAAATAACCGGTTAGCCCGACTGCAGGAAATTTTGGCTCCTGAGATCATCGTTCGCAACGAAAAGCGGATGCTGCAGGAAGCCGTAGATGCCCTGATTGACAACGGTCGGCGAGGCCGGACGGTAGTCGGCGCTAACAACCGGCCTCTGAAGTCTCTGTCCGACATTATTGAGGGTAAGCAGGGTCGCTTCCGTCAGAACCTGCTGGGCAAGCGGGTAGATTACTCTGGCCGTTCTGTGATTGTGGTCGGTCCCAAGCTGAAGATTCACCAGTGCGGCCTGCCTCGGGAAATGGCAATCGAGCTGTTTCAGCCATTCGTGATTCACAGGCTGATTCGCCAGGGGCTAGTCAACAACATCAAGGCTGCAAAGAAGCTGATTCAGCGGAATGACCCGAGCGTTTGGGACGTGCTGGAAGAGGTGATTGAAAGCCACCCCGTAATGCTGAACCGGGCACCTACCCTGCACCGTCTTGGCATTCAAGCCTTCGAGCCGATCCTGGTGGAAGGTCGGGCGATTCAGCTGCATCCGCTGGTGTGTCCTGCCTTTAACGCTGACTTTGACGGCGACCAGATGGCGGTGCATGTCCCCCTGTCCCTGGAAGCGCAGGCTGAGGCTCGACTGCTCATGCTGGCCTCTAACAATATTCTGTCGCCAGCAACCGGACGGCCCATTATTACTCCCAGCCAGGACATGGTCTTGGGCTGTTACTACCTAACGGCTACGAACCCTGCTGAACAGAAGGGAGCAGGGCGCTATTTCGCCAACATGGAGGACGCCATCATGGCCTTTGAACAGGGTCTGGTTGGCCTTCACGCTGACGTCTGGCTGCGGTTTGATGGGGAGGTTGAAACGGATAGCCCTGACACTGAGGTTCTAGAAGAAAACCGAGGAGAGGATGGGTCAGTTACCCGGGTTTACCGCCAGCGTCGTGTGCGCGAAGATGCGGCAGGCAACCTCGTCTCTCAGTACATCAAAACTACACCAGGACGGATCATCTACAACAGGACTATTCAGGAAGCCTTGGCCAGCTAGAGAGGCCGTCTGAGATCGCTTATAGGGGGAAGGCGTTCCCCCACTACGCTTACGCAGATACATCAAACGAGGGGCGGAGAAACGTAATGGCTGATCAAGGGTCTAACCAAAAGACAGTAATGTTTCGCAACCGGATCATTGACAAGAAGCAGCTAAAGAATCTGATGTCCTGGTCCTTTACCCACCATGGGACAGCGCGGACAGCCCATATGGCTGACGCGCTTAAGGATCTAGGGTTCCGGTATGCGACTCGGGCGGGTGTCTCTATCAGTGTGGAGGACCTGCAGGTTCCTGCCAGCAAGCGTGAACTGCTTGAAGCTGCTGAGGAGAACATTCGCGTCACCGAGGAGCGCTACACTCGGGGCGAAATCACTGAGGTGGAGCGCTTCCAAAAAGTAATTGACACCTGGAACAGCACCAGCGAAGAGCTGAAGGACCAGGTCGTCAAAAACTTTAAGGAGAATAGCCCCCTAAACTCCGTCTACATGATGGCCTTTTCTGGGGCGCGAGGAAATATCTCTCAGGTCCGGCAGCTGGTAGGGATGCGGGGCTTGATGGCAAACCCCCAAGGGGAAATTATTGACCTGCCAATCAAAACCAACTTCCGGGAAGGGCTGACCGTTACTGAGTACGTAATCTCTTCCTACGGTGCTCGTAAGGGTCTGGTAGATACGGCGCTGCGAACTGCAGACTCTGGCTATCTGACCCGTCGTCTGGTAGACGTGTCTCAAGATGTGATTATCCGAGAGATCGACTGCGGTACGGAGCGGGGCATTCCCCTCCGCAGCATGACTGATGGAGAGCGGGTTTTGATTCCGCTGGAAGATAAGCTCTTGGGCCGGGTTGTCGCTGAGGACGTGATTCATCCCCAGACGGGTGAGGTAATGGCTGAGCGCAATCAGGATATTTCTCCTGACTTAGCCAGAGAGATTTATGAGGCTGGGGTAACGGAGGTCTTAACGCGTTCGGCGCTGACCTGTGAGGCTACGCGCTCTGTCTGCCGCCACTGCTATGGCTGGAGCCTGGCCCACTCTGAAATGGTGGACCTGGGTGAAGCAGTGGGTATTATCGCAGCCCAGTCGATTGGAGAGCCGGGAACGCAGCTGACCATGCGGACCTTCCACACGGGCGGTACCTTTACCGGAGAAATGGCTCCTCAAATCCGGGCTAAGCGGAGCGGTGTAGTGCGCCTGCCTAAGCGGATTAAGAGCCGGGCATTTCGAACTCGGCACGGAGAAGATGCTCTGGTAATGGAAGCCAATGCCGAGCTGACGATCGAGTATGACGGCAAGTCCCGCAAGGAAACTCTGCCCCAGGGCACGATCCTCTTCGTTAAGGACGGCGAAACTGTTCAAAAAGAGCAGCTGTTGGCAGAACTGCCGACCTCAGGCCGAGTCCGCAAAATTACGGAGAAGGCTACCAAGGACGTGCCGTCTGACCTGGCTGGAGAGGTGCAGTTTGCTGGGCTGGTCCAGGAAGAGAAGAAGGACCGGCAGGGCAACACGACTCGATTGGCCCAGCGGGGTGGCCTGCTGTGGGTGCTGTCGGGAGAGGTGTATAACCTTCCGCCTGGGGCTGAGCCGGTAGTTCGCAACGGTGACCAAATTCATGCCGACGGCATTCTGGCTGAGACTAAGCTAATGAGCGAACGGGGCGGTGTGGTGCGCCTGCCCGAGAACCCTGAGGACAAGGGGGTGCGTGAAGTCGAGATTATCACGGCTTCGGTGCTGTTGGATGAGGCTCAAGTCACGGTAGAGAGCGGCCAAGGCCGAGAGCACTACGTGCTTGAGACAACGAATGGCCAACGCTTCTCCCTAATTGCGACGCCGGGAACCAAAGTGTCCAACCACCAGGTTGTGGCTGAACTGGAAGATGATCGCTACCGTACACAGACAGGCGGCATTATCAAGTTCTCTGGCATAGAAGTCGCTAAGAAAGGCAAGGCCAAGCAGGGCTATGAGGTCGTGCAGGGCGGCACTATTCTCTGGATTCCGGAGGAGGCCCACGAAGTCAACAAGGACATCTCTCTGCTGATGGTAGAGGATGGCCAGTATGTAGAAGCTGGCACCGAAGTAGTTAAAGACATCTTCTGCCAGAACAGCGGTGTGGTAGAAGTCACGCAGAAGAACGACATTTTGCGGGAGATCGTGGTTAAACCTGGTGATCTACACATGGTAGATTCTCCTGAGGATGTCATGGATCGCGATGGCACTCTAGTGCAGGCAGGTGAAGAGATCATGCCTGGTCTGGTGGCGTCGGCCCTGCACTATGTTGAGTATGTGGAAACGCCTGAAGGTCCTGCCCTACTGCTGCGTCCGGTGGATGAGTTTCCGGTGTCGGATGAGCCGCCGGTGCCTAGCCAGGAATCGGTAAGTGATTCTGGCGGCAGCATTCAGCTGCGGGCGATTCAGCGGGTGCCCTACAAGGATGGCGATCGCGTCAAGTCTGTAGAGGGTCTAGAGCTGCTGCGGACTCAGCTGGTGCTGGAGATCAATGAAGATGCACCCCATGTGGTGGCTGACATTGAGCTGATCCCCGATGAGAGCAATCCGGACATCATGCGGCTGCAGATGGTGATTCTGGAAACGCTGGTGATTCGTCGGGATGTGGTGGCCGACCAGACCCAGGGCAGTACCGTTACGCGGCTGCTGGTGGAAGATGGTCAGGCTATCGAACCCGGATCTGTAGTTGCTCGCACCGAGATTCAGTGTAAGGAAACGGGCGAAATCCGAGGAATTCGGCAAGGGGTAGAAGCTATTCGCCGGGTTCTGGTGGTGCGCGAGGTCGATCGATTTGCCGTTGATCTGCAGGGTAAGACGCCCTCAGTGTCTGTCGGGGATCTGGTGGTGGCCGGTAGCGAAATTGCCTCAGGCATCCGAATTGACGAGTCGGGGCATGTTACGGCTATTGAAGATGGGCAGGTGAAGCTGCGGATTGCTCGTCCTTACCGAGTATCGACGGGTGCCGTGCTGCACATTGATGATGGCGACCTGGTGCAGCGGGGGGATAACCTGGTGCTGCTGGTGTTTGAACGGGCTAAGACAGGAGACATCATTCAGGGTCTGCCCCGAATTGAGGAACTGCTGGAAGCTCGTAAACCTAAGGAAGCCTGTGTTTTGGCAGAGCGTCCTGGCACCGCTCAGGTGGTGTATGCGGACGATGAAACGGTTGAGGTTAAAGTTATCGAGGAGGATGGGGTGGTCGCCGATTACCCAATTACCTCGGGCAGCCCGGTGCTGGTCTCTGATGGTCAGCAGGTAGAGGCGGCTGAACCGCTCACCGATGGCCCGGCCAACCCACACCAGATTCTGGAGATCTTCTTTAAGTTCTACCTTAGCCAGGGCATGGGCACCCACGATGCAGCACTCGCTAGCCTACAGAAGGTTCAAACCTTCTTGGTGAATGAAGTGCAGTCGGTTTATCAGTCCCAGGGGATTGATATTTCTGATAAGCACATTGAGGTGATTGTGCGCCAGATGACCTCTAAGGCCCGCATTGACGATGGTGGGGATACCACTATGCTGCCCGGTGAGCTGGTAGAGATCTACCAGGTTGAGCAGGTGAATGAGGCCATGTCGATCACGGGCGGTGCTCCTGCTGAGTACACTCCCATGCTGCTGGGGATCACTAAGGCTTCTCTGAACACAGACAGCTTTATTTCGGCTGCTAGCTTCCAAGAGACAACTCGGGTCTTGACGGAGGCAGCCATTGAAGGCAAGTCTGACTGGCTGCGAGGCCTTAAGGAGAACGTCATTATTGGTCGTTTGATTCCAGCAGGAACGGGCTTTAATGCCTATGAGGAGACGAGCAGTGCGTCTGAGTACGACGCTGGTTATGATACGGCCATTCTGGATGATGACCTGTCCCTGCAGGAAGTTGTGCTGGATGATCGGACGGCTCGCACATACGAGATGGAAGGCAACTTTGGCATGCTGTCTGACGACGATGTTGTCGGCGGTCAGTTTGACGAAGACGATGCTGATGAGGACGAGGATGACGATGATTCTCCAAAGGGCCTAGGCAATGGTCCGTCGCTGCTGGATGACGACGATCTTCTGATCGACGATCATACGCAGGCTCTGTAGTTGCGACCTGCAGACTAGATGAGTGAAAAAACTCCCCTAGGTACAGCCTAGGGGAGTTTTTTTCACGACAGGTTTCCTAGATCAGGCTACAGCGATCGAGCCGCAGCATCATTGCGTCTAGCATACGAGTGTCGCCAAATCCTGCACCGCGTCCGGTGCCAAAGCCGCCCGTGAGCCAGGATGTGGCCCAGTTGAGCTTCCAATACCAGAGGGCTGGTAGGTGACCTGGGGGGGCGCTGAGGCTGAAGTTGAGGAAGTCGTAGAACTTGAAAAAGGCGACGGGCTTGACCTGAAATAGAATCCAGCCGACCTGCTGGCTGAACTGAAAGGCTTCGTACTGGGCTTCTTGGATGTAGATGTCACGCTGCTGGGAAAAGCCGAACTGGCCCTGGCTGGCTTCGATCCAGAGGTAGTCGAGTTCATGCAGCAGGGGGCAGGGTAGGGTTGCGATCGCATTCACATCCAGCCAGCCCTCTGACAGCCGATTGGCCGCCTGCAGCATCAGCCAAAAGGTGACTTGATCAGCAGCCTGCCATTCTTCCTGCTGCAGCATCATTTTGAGATCGTCGGTTGTCCAGGGTGAAGCAGCTTGGATCATGGTGGCTATGCATTAGGGGAAGCAGCAGACTGCAGAATTTGACAGGCGTTGATCAGGCGGCTCAAAAAGGCGTCAACTATGTTTTCGTCAACCACGTAGCCCCCCTCTAGGCTGGGGCAGCACCAGCGCCAGGTCGGCAGATGGCCTTCGGGGGCCTCCCGACTAAACTGCAGCCGATTGTAGGGCTGGCTGGACTGGATTAAGGACGTATTACCTAGGCTCAAGCCTTCGGACCAGCCCACGGCCCGCAAGAACTCCTGGGGCTGTGCCGCCACCTCCTCGAAGATCTGCGCCTGCGCCCTAAAGCCAAAGCGGCTGTCGCTGTAGCGCCGCCACAGCTGGTCAATTGTGAGCAGATCCACGCAGGGCAACTGCTCCAGGGTGGCGTGATCGACAATGCGGACATCCTGCAGCGGCTGATTGGCGTTGCTAGCTTGGCCTACCAGGTTAAAGGCCTTGAGCAAGGCGCGCTCGGTCTCTCGATCGGCCTCCTGCCATTTGCCCTGCCACAGCAGCTCCCGCAGACGGCTGTAGTCGGCTCCTACTGCCGATTGAATGCCGCCGTAGCGACGGGCGGTTTCGGCCTGCTCAATGGCTTTGGCCTCTTCAGCAGGGATATTCCAGATCAGGCGGGCTTGCTCTAGTCGGCCCTGGTCGTACTGCAGCGGGTAAAGGCTGGTTTCGATGGTTTTAGCAAACTCGGTGCGGTAGTTTTCGAGGGTGGCCTGCCTGTCAGCGGCCTGCTGCTGCTGCAGTTCTGCCTGTAGCCGGGTATTTTCCTGCAGCAGGGTGGTAACGGCTGCCGAGTCCTTTTCGCTGAGCTTGACTTCGGCATCGCCCTGAATTTTACGCACCACTTCTTCAAAAATAGCCAGCTCGTCTGCGGCGGGCAGCTTCAGATTGACAGCATATTCCTTGAGGGTTTCTCGGCTCTCATCGGTGGGCGGAAACTGGCGACCTAGCTCCTCAACCAGCACTTCCCGGTAGCGCTGTTGTTTGGCCTGCCGGGTGCGATAGGGGCCCAGGGCTTTGGCCACTAGCCGTTCGGCTTCTGGGCCGGGAATGTCGAGCTGCTGCCGCATCCACTCCAGATTGGCGATCTCTGCAGGCGAAAATTCGCCGTAGCTGCGGGCGTAGGTTTCGGCCTTGGCCAAGAAGGTGCGGCGAGGGGGCACCAGCAGTTCGGCAGCCTGGATGGTGGCTGCTAGCTCCTCCGCGTCGCGGGTTTTGACCTGGAGCGTCATGGCGTCGATATACAGGGTGACTAGAACTTCAACCGGGCGATCTTCGATGCGATCGCACAGCTCCTCCAGCACCCCCCGCACCTGCTCGCCGCCAACGGTAAAGCGGACCCCAAACTGCAGCGTGCCCTCATTGGTCACCCGTTCTAAAAAGCCCATGCGAACCCCCTGCATCTCGCTGGCGCGCTGCAGATCCCCGTGGATGGACTGCGCTTCCTCCGCCCGTTCCTTGGGGTCCAAATCCGTATCCGTAATTTGCACAACAACCTTTACCAGGGTGTTTGTTGCTAACGGTGCTCCCGATACCATAGCTTTGCTTCTAATGCGTAATAACAGGGGTTGCTTGCCAATGTTATATCAGGGCGCAGAGGGGATAGCACGCCTATTTTCAGTCTTAATGATTGGAGGCTATGGGATGGGGTGGGTGGATGGGTAGACGGGTAGTAAGTGCGGGTGAAAACGGCTGTAGGAGTGCCAGGATAGACAGACTAGACTGCCAGTTGAAAAAGCTGGGGCTATTGAGACTAGTGCTTAAACTCTGACTGCTAGGGTTGTAGCGTTGTCAGGGCTAAGGGCGTGACTGGGTTATCGGGGGCTCCTTCCAGCGTTACTAGCCACTGCTGATCGGGCGAGCGAAACGATAGCGCCTGCACAGAATTGCCGTAAATTTCATGGACGTAGCGGTACGGCAAGACCGGGATATTCCCTGCTGCGATGGGTTCATAGGCGGGCTGATAGAAAAATAGCCAGGGCCGCACCCGTTGGGTTAGCGCTAGCAGGCTGCTCTCCTGTAGGGGAGCATAGTTAACGTACAGCGTGGCTGCTGGGGCCACCTGGGGCACCTGACGGCTGCGTACGGCACACTGAACATACTCAAAGGTGGCCGGATCATAAAAGGCGACTCGGCTGTTTTCGAGCCCCATGGCCCGGAAGTTAGCCGGAATTTCAAAGGTAAAGCCTAATTCGCGGTGCTGATACGTGCGAGTTGTCGGTGCGGGTGCGATCGCACCCCTGTAGACACAGCGCTGTGCTAAGACAGGTTCCGAACCCAGCCCCAGCAATGCCAAACCCATCCCCAAAAGCCAGCTAGTTCGCCACATCGGTTTTTCGCGATATACCCCTCTCGGCGATTTTAGATCCCTCCATAGTTTAATTGAGGCCTTAGTCAAAATTGATAGGGTGATGACGACTTAGCTGCGGTAAGTGCGCTGCGGTAAAAGTCAACCTCGAAACTGCGCTGGGCATTAGTTCACTCCGAGCTATGAAACACAGGCCGAGTCAGTTTTGCTGAAAAGTATTGACCACTACTTAGGACCTGTAATAGGAGGGAAGTATCTATGACTCGTGACCAGCAGCCCATCACTCAAAAACAGCCCAATTTCCAGCCAGCCACCCCTGCAGCTTCCACCCCCTCAACCAACCTTCGCTCGGAAAATCCTCCTGTAGCAGCGCCTGCGGTAGAAGTAAAACCGGTTGTAGAAACCGCTCCCATCGCTGTAGAAACCGCTCCCGTAACAGAGCGGCCGCCCGAAAGCTCCCCCAAAGGCCAATCTAACCCAGCTCTGACAAGACTCTTGGTGGGCGGGCTGGTAGGCGCAACCGTGGGAACCCTCATAGGCGCTCTGGCTAACCGCAAAACCTCCAAGGGCTTTAATCACAGCGCCCAGGGGGTAAACCGCGCCCTCAAAACCGTCGGTGAAGGCCTAGGTCAAGCAGCCCAGGGAGTTGGGGATGCTGCCCGTAGCGTGAGTGAGGGTGTCACCTATGCCGTAGTGGGTTCAACCCAAGACGCAGCAGCAGGCATTGCTGAAGGCACCCAACAGGTAAAAACGGCCACGACCGAGGCAGTCCAGTCCACTTCCAAGCAGATCAACCAAGCCGTCAGGGAGATTGCCGAAGGCACCCAGCGACTAGAGAGCGACATGGTAGTTGCCGCTGCCGAAGCCGTGCAAACCGGTGCTAACCAGGCAAACCTAGCGATTGGCAAGCTAACCCGAGAAACTCAGCAGGTCACGACTAGCGCCGCCGAAACGGCCAAAGCCGCCGCAGCGTCTGTGGATAACACAGTGCAAGAAACGGCCAACGCTGCCAAGGCAGCCAGCGCCTCCACCCAGCAAACCATTGATGAAATGATCGATGAGGCCGGAGAAACTCAGCCAGAACCGTTAGTGCCCTCAACCATTGAAGAGCCGGTTGCAGAGGTGGTGATTGCCTTAGACACCTCGGAAGACGTTGACGTACTGTTGGATACTCTGCTGGAAGGAAGTGAAATACAGGACGATCTCATCAGCTCCACGCCACCAGGATTTGTCAAAGAAGAAATTACCAACCCCTCCACCCAGCCAGATCCTTTTCCAGACGTCGAAATTAGTCACCCGAACGAGGAATCAAGGAGGAGATAATGGTCACGACGAATCAGGAGACTGTGACTGAAAGAGACGGGAACTCGGTTTCTCCAGCCGCCAACGCCCCCTCTGAAGAAAACATTCCCTCCGGCAAGCGACTCCTCACCAGAGTTGCGATCGGGGCTCTGGTGGGGGCGGCTCTGGGGAGTATTGCCGGAGCCCTGTCTAACAGGCAGGCCGTCGATCGCATTAACAGATCCATTGGGGACATTGGCGATACCGTTAAAAAAACAACCGCTGAAATCGATAAAACGGTCAAAGGGGTTGGAGACGCGGTTCAAAGCGTTGCGACGGAGGTCAATCATACGACCCAGGAAATCAGTGAGGCCGTACGGGGAACGGCTGAGGGCATCAGCGGCACAGTAAGAAGCACGGTTCATACTGTGCAAGACACCGCCGATGACGTTAATGGCACGGTTCAAAGCGCGGTGCAGGGAGTCAAGAGCGCGGCTGGAGAAATCTCGGTACCTGCTGAGCCGGTGACTGCGCCAGAACCTGAAACCCTTTATAAGCTCGTGCCGCTGAGTGCGGATGAACTGAACGCCTGACGGCTCTAAGCCCACTGCTCGACCTGATGACCACCCTCAGCTTTACAGGGCATTTCTATGAGTTGGCTATCTCGATTCTTTAGCAGTCAAAAAATGCAGGATTGTCAGCCGACTTCACCCCCGTCTCCGGCCCAGTCGCCGCCCATGACGCAGGTTGTGGTTGAGGAAACGATCATGGCTGTCGCGAAATGGCTGGTCAACCTGGTGAACCGCACGCTGGAATCTAAAGCGACAGCGCCCCAACCAGAACCCCCAGCCAGTTCTGCTCCAGCCAGTTCAGAGAAGGGGCAAGCCCAGGCAGGTCCGGTCGGCAGTGGGCAGGTCGGTACCGTAGACCAGCTATTGGCCAAGTTTAGCTGCTTGATTGAGCAGTCTTGCGATCGCACCCAGTCAGTTGCCCTGCTGGAAAACCGGCTTGAGGGCATCGAAGCCGCCTTACGGGCCAACCAGGATTGGGCGCAGTGCGTGCAGAGTTTAAGTCAGGCCGTCATCCGGCTAGACAGCCGACTGAGCGCGGTGGAACAAGCGCTGGAGCAAACTGATTTGGCTGCGATCGCAACCGCCCTAGCATCCACTACAGAAAGCGAGTTGCAGCTAAAGCAGTGGGCAAACACTGCAAACGCGCAGATGACTGAGTTAGGCACTCGCCTAACCGCCGTCGAAAACACTGTTGAAACTACCCTTGAAACTGTAGGGACACAAGGTAACTCCACCCTAGACAAGATGTCTGAAACGTTGCAACACGCAACTGTGCTTGAAGATCGCATTGTCTCCATAGAGAAGATGGTAGCCCGGCTAAGCATCGTTCCTAAGTTTGTAGAGAGCAACCATCGCTCCATCGTCTTTTTACAAGACCACGTGCGAAAACTCACTAAGTCCCCTGTTGCCAACGGACACAGGAACCAGAACTAAGGGTTTCCTAAAGCGTTGGTCTCAAAGTATTGATCTTGTAGAAACAGTAGGTTGATTCCCTAAGATCCTTGTGAATTTTAAAGGTAAACGTCACCAGTTAAGGGGGCCTAATATCTGACTAGATACTTCCTTATCTGGCGGTACGAAGTGGACTACATAGGACTGGCGGGTTTGGCTTGGGTTTTGTACTTCGCTGCCACCATGAAGCAACATGCCGTGCCAGAGAAAAACGTCTCCTTTTTTCCCTAAAAATAATTGTTTCCGGTGCTTAGAGGCAAGATTATTTACATAGTCTAAATAGGCGTTAGTTACTTCGCTGCTTGCTGTTCTAAGACTGGTTTGGGGATAGTTATTGAAGGCCTCAAATAACTGCTCTCGGTGAGATTTTGGATAGTACATCAGCGGCCCACTATCGACTGCAATATCCTCGCAGGCAATCCAGGCTCCTACAATATAGTTAGGCGGAAATAGCTGGAATACGGCAGTATCTTGATGTACTGCTTG
>JACVRP010000669.1 GCA_014534385.1 Cyanobacteria bacterium Co-bin13 | reverse complement strand
GTATTGCGGCGACTGGGGCGGCAGGTCTGCCAACAGACCCGCGTACTCCTGTAGGGTGCGCTGCACAACTGCTGGATACAGTGCCTGCAGCGGTGGCTCGGCCCATAGGGGATAGGTCAAAAAGGCAGGCCGCACCAGCGCCTCTAGCGTAAAGGCCGCTACTGCCTGCTCCAGTTTGCCCTGAGCTGCGTAAATCTGACCCAGCAAGCAGTAGGTGAAATTTTGATTACGGGGCAGCAGCTGTGCAGTGCGGCTAGCAAATTGCTCAGCGGTAGCCAAATCCTTGCTCTGGTAAAGAACGGCCAGGTTTTGGTTGAACCAGACATCGTAGGGAGCCGCCTGAACGGCCTGCTGGCTAAAGGTTAAGAGGCTGTCTTGAAAGGCCGACCGGCTAATAGAAGGCCCCATCATCGCCACCAGATCCATCAGCCGTTCACTGGCTAGGGCACTGAAAGTAGGATCCCAAGGGGCCAGCTGGCTAGCCTTGAGCCAGCGGTTTTCGGCCTGGATGAATTGGGTTTGGTTCATGGCTTGGGTGCCGCTTTGGCCGAAGGCTAGGGCCAAGTCAAAGGGCAACCAGGTGTAGATCATCAGCCCCAAGATACCTAAAACACCTAAGCTAGCGATGCGTCGTCGCCGCTGGGGTAGCTCAGGCCGTGGCGGCAGGTTCTGCTGGGCCAGCGACAGCAGCAGCAGCAGATTCAGGGTCAGGGTGCCGCTGATCGCAATATTCTCTAGCTGGTAGTCAGTGAGGCTGGCTATGCCATAGGCCAAAAAGCTGCCGCCAATTCCGTAGAGCAGAATGCGATCGCACCTCGCCATCTGCGGCAGCCGGTACAGCCGCCACCAGAGCCGCCCCACAATTACCCACCAGGCAATATACAGGGCCAGCCCCAGCAGCCCCAGCTCTCCAGCTAGCTGCATGGGCGTGTTGTGGAGCTGCTGAATGTGGTCGAGCCCTTCGCCCGTTTCAATGGGCCGATACAGGTTGGAGACTCGGCCCATGATGCCTGGCCCCACGCCCAGTAAAGGCCGATCTCGCAAAATGTTCAGACCCAGCTGCAGCATAAAGGCCCGATCTAGCGTGGGGCTATCTGCGATCGCAATTGCCCCACCCCGCCCCAGCTGCAGCCCGGCAAACCAGCTCTGCACCCGAGGATTGGTCAGCAGCCCGGCCAGCAACAGCAGCAGCAGGCTGCCCCCCGTCGCCAGCCGTCGCCAGCGATCCCTGCCGGATGCGGTGATTGTGGCCCAGCCCAGGGTTACTACTGCCCAAACTAAACAGCCCACAGCAGCCCCCCGAGAGCCGCTGACGTAAAGGGCTACTCCGACCAAGCCCGTCAGCCCCAGTCCCAGACCTCGCCTCCAGCCTTTTTGAGCCAGGGCAAACGCGCCCACCAGCGGCAGCACCAGGGCTAAATAGCCGCCAACAAAGTTGTGATGGCCTAGCGGCTGTGGGTTCCGCAGGGCGGTGACAAAATTGCCCGTTGCCCACATGCTTGGGTCGGGCCGCCATAGGCTAAGACTTATGGCGGCGGTTCCGGCAGCCACGATGACCAGGCCGAGCCAAAGCCGCCGCCAGGTGATCGCCGTGCTGCCCAAGGCTTGCCGTCCCCAGTGGAGCAATAGACCGTAGCCCAATACCAGGGTCAAATTCCACAGTGCCACAGGCCGAAATTCAGAGGCTAGGCCCGCCAGCCCCACAATCCCTACCGTGACCGCTAAAACCGCATCCAAGCCATACCCCAGCGGCTGAAACGGCTGCTTAAACTGCCGCAGCCAGCCGATTAGCAGCAGTCCGGCCAGCCAAAAGCCAGCTTGCCAGACCCCAATCCAGGGCCATTCCATCATGCGGTAGTAGCTGGAAGGCAGCCAGGTAAAGAGCACCAGCGCACCGACCACCAAGCCGCTCAATCCCCATAGGAGACTGGGCAACAGACTGGGCTTAAAGGAGAACCTAGGAGCAGAGATAGGCATGACCTCTTGTGCAATGGGCGAGTTTAGTATGCACCCTTACCCAGGCACACGATCCGAAAGGTTTCCATCAGAATGTCCAGGTCTAGGTTAAGCGACCAGTGGTCGATGTAGTGCAGATCCAGCCGGGCGGCATCGTCAAAGCTATCGATGTCAGAGCGTCCTGAAACCTGCCAAAGTCCGGTAATGCCTGGCAGCACTTGATGACGAATGTGGTGCCAGGAGTCGAACTGAGCCACGTCACGCAGCGGCAATGGCCGAGGACCAACCAGACTCATCTGGCCCATCACCACGTTAAACAGCTGGGGCAGCTCGTCTAGGCTGGTGCGCCGCAGGAAATGGCCGAGCCGGGTCACTCTAGGATCGTGCTTGATTTTGAAGAGAATGCCGTCTTCGGTCTGATTGTGTTTCTCTAGCTCCGCCTGCCGCTGAGCCGCATCGGTGCTCATCGTGCGAAACTTCCAGACCTGGAAGACTTTGCCGTGTAGGCCAATGCGCTCTTGCCGGAAAAAGACGGGACCAGGAGAATCGAGCCGGATTGCGATCGCAATCGCCAAAAACACAGGCGACAGCAGCAGCAGCCCAACAGCAGCCCCCACAAAATCCATCCAGCGCTTGCAGCGGTAGTCCCAGCCGCCCACCAAGGGCGCATCCAGCCGCAGCGTCGGAATGCCCGCCACCACTTCGGGCACGCCCCG
>JACVRP010000120.1 GCA_014534385.1 Cyanobacteria bacterium Co-bin13 | reverse complement strand
TGTCGCAGCAGATCGGCAGGGTCGTCGTAGATTGCGATCGCATCTTGCAAATCGCCGTCGCCAAACCCCCCGCAGCGAAAGGCGATGACGCTCACGCCTGCTTTACCTGCCGCCTCAATGTCGTAGGGCGTATCTCCTAACATGACTGTGCGCTCGGGGTCGAGATCGGCTTTTTGTAGCGCTGCCTCCATGATATCTGGTGAGGGCTTGGAAGCGTCGGCATCATCTGAGCTAGTAGCCTGCTCCAGCAAATCATCAACCTGAGCGATCTTCAGCATGGTTTCTAGCTCTTTTGCAGAGGCTGAAGTGGCAATAATTAGATTCAGCCCCTCTGCCTTGAGCCTTTGCACCAGCTCCCGTGACCCCTGAGCCGGTGTAATCTGATCGCGAAACTCATTCAGCACCAGCTCCTTGCGGTAGTCGGCGACCTCTTTACCTGGACCTTCTTCGTCATTCAATTCAGGAAACAGCTGAGGGATAACTTTATCGCCCCCCATCCCCATCATTGGGCGCACCTGCTCAAAATCAATGGTGTAGCCGTACTTGGCAAAAGCTTCTACCCAGCACTGAGCATGAACATCGTTGCTAATAACCAAAGTGCCGTCTACATCTAAAATGACGCCCTCAAGTGCCATTGCTTCTCCTGTTAAGACTACTGCCTCAGGCTGACATAGCCTCAGGCAGAAAACCTCTCTCTAGAAGCGGTGATTTCCTGCAGAGAGTGAACCATTTTTGAGCGCAAGTCACTCAGCACTACAAGGACATAGATTTGGTGCAGCATTTACTCATTCAGTATTTCTCTAATCCCCCTTAAGACCGATTTTAAGAACCCAAGTTTTATATACAAGGATATACTTCTCTACCTTCAGAGAGAGCACCTCTACGCCTATCGACAGTTTGAGCTCTGTAAGAGGACTCACTAAGCTACTCTCAGTTTATGGTGTGCTCTGCAAATGAGCCAAGTTAAAGGTATTTTTGGACTCGTCATTTACTGGGAGTTCGCCAAATCCATTCGTATTCGTGTCTTTATCTGCTCGCATTTTTCGGCGACAGATTGGCTGGTAAGGGCTTGAACCCCCGTTAAAACTTATTTGACATTCTCAGAAGTCACTGTCCGCTTTTGGCAACGGAGCCTTAAACAGATACGTTTGCTGGCGCTAACTAGAAGTTGGTAACAGCCTGATTTGTTCGACTACTCAACCGTTCAAGGGCAGCTGTCAGCCGCCGTCCTTGAGCACAGGATCACAGTGCCTAACTGTCAAAGACAGGGCTGTCTTTCAGCGTGTTTTGAGCAGAGGGGTTAGGGTCGGACGGCCCTAACCCAGCCCCGCGCAAGGCAAGTATCTAACTGTAGTTTGAACACTTTAGCGACACAGAATCTGGGTTAGTCCTTAGCAGCACAGCAACCGACGGCATCAATGCGCTGTGTTGGGCGGTTACCGCTGCCCTAAAAAATTGCACACCTTTATCTCTGTATGACCACCATGAGCAACATACAAGCACAGCTATCTACGTCCGAGACCAGCTTTCGAGTAGAAGGGTACGAAAAGATTGAGCTTAACTTTCAGTTTGTTGAAGGGGTTTTTGATACTCAGAAACCCGATTTGGCAAGCCACTACACGGCCCTCAAGCGCTGCCTTGCCATCGTCGATCACAACGTCTATCAGCTTTACGGCGCTCAGCTACACCGGTACTTTCTGCACTACGGTGTGGAGTTAACGGTCTTTCCAGTAGTCATTGAGGAGCCCGACAAAACCATTGCAACGTTTCAAACCATTGTTGATGCTTTTTGCCGGTTTAACCTCCTGAGAAAAGAGCCGGTTTTGGTGATTGGCGGCGGGCTTGTTCTAGACGTAACGGGCTTTGCCTGCGCTGCCTACCGCCGCAGCACCAACTACATTCGTATTCCCACGACGCTGATTGGCCTGATCGATGCGGGCATTGCCATCAAAGTCGCTGTCAACCACGGCAAACTTAAGAACCGGCTGGGGGCCTATCATGCACCCAAGGCAACCTTTCTCGACTTTTCCTTCCTCAAGACCCTGCCGGTTGACCAAATTCGTAACGGTATGGCAGAGCTGGTCAAAATTGCCGTGGTCGCCAACGCCGAGGTCTTTGATCTGCTTGAGCGCTGTGGTGAGGACTTGCTCTACAGCCATTTCGGCTATCTAAACGACGATGCTTTTCTGCGCCAGGTGGGGCATCGCGTCAACTATGAGTCCATTAAAACCATGCTGGAGCTAGAAACCCCCAACCTGCATGAGCTGATGTTAGACCGCGTGATTGCCTACGGCCACACCTGGAGCCCGACGCTGGAGCTGGCCCCAGAACCGCCGCTGCTGCACGGCCATGCGGTGAACATTGACATGGCGCTGGCTGCAACGCTGGCTGCCGAGCGTGAATACATTTCGGTGGCAGATCGCGATCGCATTCTCAACCTCATGAGCCGCCTGGGGCTGGCCCTTGATCACCCAATGATGGACAGCGACCTGCTGTGGCAGGCCACGCAGTCGATCACCCTCACCCGCGACGGCCTGCTGCGGGCAGCCGTGCCTCAGCCCATCGGCGTTTGTGGGTTCATCAATGACCTGACCCGAACCGAGCTTGACGCTGCGCTTAAAACTCACAAGCGGCTCTGTGCCGACTACCCCCGAGCTGGGGCCGGCATCGATGCCTACGTGGGAGAGGGTCAGGCCGTAGACCAGCCTGCGCCCACGCTCGTGGGGGGTATGGCCTAATGCAGACAGCCCCTAACTCTGCCACCGCTAATCTCCCCCGTCCCGTGACGCCATTGGGAATTGCGGTCAATCACCTGGAGATTGCGATCGCACTCCTTGCCCACGCAGCTATTCCGTCCGAGGCCGCCCATCATCTGCAAAAAGCGTTTGAGCTGATGGCAGGGCTAGACCCCTACCTGGAGCAGACTGCAACGCCAGCCTCCTCGGCGCTCGCAGACATTGCCGAAAGAACCCGCCATGAACCCTGGCAGGCCAAGTTCGATGAAGGCGAAACCGTTCGCCCGCTGGAGCAGGAAATGCTCTCTGGCCACATTGAAGGGCAAACGCTGAAGCTGTTTGTTCACATGATTCGCGCCAGACGCATTTTGGATATCGGTATGTTTACCGGCTACTCAGCGCTGGCAATGGCAGAGGCGCTCCCTGCTGACGGCAGCCTGATCGCCTGTGAAGTCGATCCCTACGCTGCCAGCTTTGCCCAATCTCTATTTCAAAAGTCGCCCCACGGCAGCAAGATCCAGGTTGATCTGGGGCCAGCCCTGGAGACGCTCAATCGCCTAGCTGCCCAGGGCGAACCCTTCGACTTTGTGTTTATCGATGCCGATAAGCAGGAATACGTGCAGTACTACCAGACGCTAATGGACAGCGGCCTGCTCTCAGACCAGGGCTATATCTGCGTTGATAACACCCTGTTTCAGGGTCAGGTTTACCTGCCCGAAGCTGAGCGCTCGGCCAGTGCGAGTGCGATCGCACAGTTCAACCAGGTGGTCGCCGCCGACCCCAGGGTAGAGCAGGTGATCTTGCCGCTGCGGGACGGGCTAACGCTGATTCGGCGGGTGTAGTCTATCAGCTTGTCAGCGTTACGAATGCTGCACCGGGCGCATACTCATGCGCCCCTACCAACGGTTTTCTGTAGCTCGACTTTAAGGCACTGGTCTAACCCGTTCGGGCTGTGGCTGCCCTGCCGTCAGTGGGGCAGCCCGCAGCTTTTACTGCCGACGTTGCTGAATGGCAGTATGAACGCCAACAACTTTACTTCTCGCGAAACCCCCTAAATCTCCTAATTCTGGGGGCTTTGAGGTAATCCATTCTCCCCAGAATTGGGGGGTTAGGGGGGCCAGTCATCTCTGCAATCAGCAATGCCTTACTGCCATTTCTTCTAAATAGCCGATGCCAACTAAGACGCCGACTCAAACAACCGCAGCCTCGCAGCAGGCCGCCATTCACCCTGCTCCACCGGCTGAGGGGCACCCCAACAGCCTATTTCGAGCCCTCTGGCAAAATCTAGGGACGCTGGCGCTGCTGGCCCTTGCCTTTCCCTTTAATTGTGTCGCTGTGCTGCTGGCCCTGGTCTGGACTGGGGTGAGCAGCCCCTTTCAAAAGGCACCCGTCAGGGCAGAGCCTGCCAAAACCATTCTCATTGCCGGGGCCAGAATGACGAAAACCCTGATGCTGGCCCGCGCCTTTTACGCGGCTGGGCATCGGGTCATTTTGATCGACACCGAAAAGTTTTGGCTCAGCGGCAATCAATTTTCCAGGGCCGTTGCCGGGTTCTACACCATGCCCGACCCGCAGCAGGATCTAGCGGGCTACACCCAAAAGCTCCAGGCCATTGCTCAGAAGGAAAACGTTGACCTGTTCATTCCCGTTGCCATCTTTTCCGTCATTTATCCAGAGGGGATGGATCAGCATCCGCTGGCGGGCTACTGCGAGGTCTGCCACTTCGATGCCGCTGTCACCGGCCTGCTAGACGACAAATTTGCCTTTGCTGAGAAAGCGCGATCGCTGGGCCTCTCGGTGCCTAAATCCTTCAAAATCACCGCGCCGGAGCAGGTGCTCAACTTTGACTTCTCCCAGGAGCCCAGGCAGTACATTCTCAAGAGCATTCCCTACGATGCCTGCCGTCGCCTGAACCTGACCAAACTGCCCTGCCCTACGCCAGCAGAGACCGCTGTCTTTGTCAACAGCCTGCCCATCAGCGAAAAAACGCCCTGGATTTTGCAGGAGTTTATTCCTGGCCAGGAGTATTGCACCCACAGCACCGTGCGCAACGGGCAATCGACCCTGTACTGCTGCTGCGAGTCGTCTGCCTTTCAGGTCAATTATGAGAGGGCAGACAATCCCGAAATTGATGAATGGGTGCGCCGCTTTTTGAAGGGGGTTGACGGCTTTGGGCAGGCCTCTTTTGACTTTATCCAGGCTCCCGATGGCACGGCCTACGCCATCGAATGCAATCCCCGTACCCACTCAGCCATCACCCTGTTCTACAACCATCCTCAAGTGGCTGCATCCTATCTCAATCCTGACTTTTCGGGCGCACCGCTGGAGCCCTTGCTAAACAGCAGACCCACCTACTGGCTCTACCACGAACTCTGGCGGCTCAACGAGGTGCGATCGCTCTCCCAACTCCAAACCTGGTGGCACAATATCTGGCGCGGTAAGGAAGCCGTTTTTGAGGTCAACGACCCGCTGCCGTTTTTGATGGTGCATCACTGGCAGATTCCCCTGCTGGTGCTGGGCAATCTGCGTAGGCTGCAAAGCTGGATTCGGATAGATTTCAACATTGGCGAGGTAATTCGGTAGGGTTTGTATCTCTGAAGTGCAGGGTGGTGATTCCTACGGGTTCCTGCCGCGCGAAAGTTATTTGATTAGCGGTTCTTCATACCCTGCCAAGGTATCTTGAATGCGCTCCAGGTGATGTTCCATAACATCGAGCTGGGCGATTTCTGTCGCCGAAAAATAGCCGCACTCTGTCGTCTCATCGCTGAGCCTGAGCTCGCCCCCGATCACCACTGCTTCAAAATTCATGGCGACGATCTGGCAGCGCTCCCCGTCGGCATATTCCAACAGGCAGTGTGGGCTGGTGTAAATGCCTAGCAGGCGCTTGACCGTGACCTGCAATCCTGTCTCTTCCAGCGCTTCGCGGCAGCAGGCTTCTTCAATGCTTTCACCCGGATCCATCCGGCCTCCCGGTAAGCACCAGCGGCCATTGTCAGTGCGGCGGGTGAGCAAGATTTTTTCGCCGCTGTCGTTCCAAATGGTGGCCGAGCAGCCGACCATGATGTGGCCTAACTTGCCAATGCGATCGCCATACACCAGCTTTGCCATGTGCTCTCCTTTTATCGAGATCCCCGGGTTCTGGCCCTGAGGCTTAGATCTTCAGCTTCTCCCCGAGAACCCGGGGATCTGAGCTTCCTGCCGGATCTGACTTCCCCACGCGAGATCCCCGGTTTCTTAGCTAAAGCAGCAGATTTCCGGTTCTTCCGGAGAAGAAACCGGGGATCTGAAGCCCCCTAGAGGCTCTCCTCCTGCGAAAGATCCCCGGTTTCTCGGCCAGAGCCACAGATCTTCTGTTCTTCCGGAGAAGAAACCGGGGATCTGGCTTCCCCTGGAAGTGCCTCTGCCTTTACCTTATACCCACGGCACACGGCCTCAACCACACCTGCCTTTTAGTTCACGAGAACATTAGGATTTAAGCGAGAGCGTTAATTGGGGGGGAAAGCAGCAGATGGCAGCAGACGTTGTAGTAATTGGCAGCGGCATTGGCGGATTGAGCTGTGCGGCGCTACTAGCCCGTTACGGCTACGCCGTCACCGTTTGCGAAAGCCACACGATTCCCGGTGGTGCGGCCCATAGCTTTGAGCGCGATGGCTTCACCTTTGACTCTGGTCCCTCGCTTTTCTCTGGCCTGTCCTATAGTCCCTCCACTAATCCCTTGCGGCAGGTGCTCGATGCTATCGAGGAAGACCTGGACTGGGCCACCTACGACACCTGGGGCGTGTGTTTGCCAGAGGGCGACTTTTTGACGACGGTGGGGGCTGACCAGTTCTGTGAGGTGCTGGCGCAGCTTCGGGGGCCGCAAGCGGTGCGGGAGTGGCGGGAGTTACAGCGGGTGATGGGGCCGTTGGGAGAGGGTGCGATCGCACTTCCCCCCGCTGCCCTGCGTTTCGACTGGAAGGCGCTAGCCACCGTCGCCCCGTTTGCCTCGAAACTGCTGCGCCAGGCCCCTAGCCTGCGCCAGCTCAACGGCCCCTTTAGCCGAGTTATGGACGGGGTGATTACCGATGAGTTTTTGCGCAACTGGCTAGACTTGCTGTGCTTCCTGCTCTCTGGCCTGCCCGCCAGCGGCACTAGCGCGGCAGAAACGGCCTTTATGTTTGCCGAGTGGTATCGGCCTGGAGTTAAGCTCGACTACCCCATCGGCGGCAGCGGGACGATGGTGAATGCGCTGGTGCGGGGTTTAGAAAAGTTCGGCGGCTCCCTCAAGCTGGGAGCCCATGTAGAGGAAATTCTGGTTGAGGGAGGCCGGGCCATCGGGGTACGGCTGCGGAGCGGAGAAGTTGTGCAGGCCCAACGAGCAGTGATCTCCAACGCCTCAATTTGGGACACCTTAAAGCTTTTACCCGAGGGCGCTGTGCCCAAATCCTTTATTCAGCAGAAGCAGGCCACCCCGGAGTGCGAAAGCTTTATGCACCTGCATTTGGGCATTGACGGCGCAGGGCTACCTGCGGATTTGGCCTGTCACTACATTGTGGTTAATGATTGGGCACTGGGCGTCACCGCGCCCCAAAATGTGGTGCTGATCTCGATTCCTTCAGTCCTCGACCCAACCTTGGCTCCAGCAGGTAAACACGCCATTCACGTTTACACCCCTGGTAGCGAACCCTACGACCTGTGGCAGGGGTTGAAGCGTAACAGCCCAGCCTACGCCCAGCTCAAAGCGCAGCGATCCGAAGTCATGTGGCGAGCGCTGGAGCGCGTTATCCCCGACATTCGCCGCCGCTGTGAAGTCACTCTGGTGGGCACTCCCCTGACCCATGAGCGCTACTTGCGCCGCCACCGAGGCACCTATGGCCCGGCCATTGCTGCCAGCGACGGCTTCTTCCCCAGCCCAAAGACGCCGCTGCCGGGGCTGCTCTGCTGCGGTGACTCAACCTTTCCGGGGATTGGGCTGCCCGCAGTTGCAGCGAGTGGCTTGATTACGGCTAACACATTGGCATCCGCCAAGCAGCATCGGGCAATGCTGCGGCAGATTGGCTTGATGCTGCATTCGTAGCCCCAAGCCCCTCACCTTCTGCCCTCTGCCTTTTTCTGCCGCTTCTCCCCCGCGTCTCCCTTCCCCGCGTCCCTTCTGCCTTCTGCCCTCTGCCTTACACTAGCGCTGGAGCAACCTGGCTGCGCTTGCCGTTAAACACCATCTGGACGCCGCCCCGCTGGCCCAGGGTCAGCCCCCGCCGTTGGGGAATCACCGGTTGGGTTTCTGCCAGGGTAAAGTCGAACTCGGACAGCAGCGTACCCAGCACAATTTTCAGTTCGTACATTGCCAGGGCCGCTCCTACACAGCGACGCGTCCCGCTGCCAAAGGGCATGAACTCATAGGCGGAGTACTGGCGCTCAAGGAAGCGCTCGGGTCTGAACTGATCGGGTTCGGGGTAGAGGTCGGGCCGATGGTGTAGCAGGTAAATACTGCCCAGCAAAATCGTGCCCGGCTCAATCCCATACCCCATGATTTCGATGGGCTGCTCAACCCGACGGGGAAAAGTCACCATGCCCACCGGGTAAATCCGCAGGGTTTCATTGCAGAGGGCGCTTAGGTAGGGCAGCTTGGTCAGGGTGAGCGGATCTTCAGTGCCCTCAGCGCTAAGTTCTTGGAGCAGGGTCTGCTTTACCTGGGGTAGGCGATGGGTCCAGTAGAGTGCCCAGGTCAAAGCCGTGGCGGTTGTCTCATGACCTGCCACCAGTAGGGTCATCAGCTCGTCGTGCAGTTCTTCATCACTCAGCCCCTGGCCGGTTTCATCCCTCATCGCCAACAGCAGGGAGAGAATATCGGTGCGGGTTGGATTGGGGTTAGCCCGGCGCTCTGCAATTTCTGCATAGAGTAGGCGATCGGTCGCTGCGGATAGCGCTGCTATCTTGCCCCCCGGACTCCACTTCCCCCAGTCCTGCTGTAGCGCTGGGAAATACAGCAGCGTTGACACTATCGGGCGGCTAAACATATTGAGCCAGGTGCGCAAAATCTCTTCTAGCTGCTGGTAGCGCTCTCCCTCATACAGCCCAAAGACGGCTCGCAAAATGACGCGCATTGTAATCTTCTGCATCAAGTCCCGCGCCAAGAATGGGGTGCCAGGGGTGAGCGGTGCGATGGCCCCTGAGGGCCGGTCTTCGACCATCGCATCTCGAGCCACCGCCTGAATTAGCTCAGCATAGGTTTTTAGCCGTTCGCCATGAAAGGGCGGCATAACTACCTGGCGGCGCTGGCGATGCTTCTCCCCATCCAGCAAAATCACCGAATTAGGGCCAAGCAGCGATTGAAAAATCTGGTTTAGCTCTCCCGGCGCACTAATTTCCTGGCTATCGTGGGTCAATACATACCTCAGCGCCTCAGGGTGGCTGATCGTGACCCACTGCAAGCGGCCAAGATTAATTTTGAAAGTATCTCCGTAGCGCTGCTGGTAACGCTTCATCAGATCTAGCGGCGTGAGAATCCAGCTAACCATCTGTAGC
>JACVRP010000526.1 GCA_014534385.1 Cyanobacteria bacterium Co-bin13 | reverse complement strand
CTGCAGCAGTGCTGGCAAACCCACGGCTGGGGACAGATC
The DNA here is from genome assembly GCA_014534385.1 of Cyanobacteria bacterium Co-bin13. GTDB lineage: Bacteria > Cyanobacteriota > Cyanobacteriia > Phormidesmidales > Phormidesmidaceae > JACVSF01. The sequence continues at coordinate 2,618 of JACVRP010000526.1, read as the reverse complement.
CAGCTAGAGACTGCCCACCGGGAACAGGGCTTTTTGGTGGTGGAAATTTGGCACTCTCCCTTTACTGCCTACGCGCCTAAAGGACAGCAGCCTGCCGCATCCCTGGAGCAGGGAATTGTAGAAGTTTTTCTAAGCCAGCTAACCGGGCGAGCACTTAAGTGCCTTCAAACCAGCTGCGACTCCAAGGGAGATGACTGTAACCGCTTTGTAGTAGCTCTAGAAAAGCGGTTAGAAAAAGCCGTAGCGATGGTGGCGAGCGGCCAATCTCATCAGGCTATTATGCAAGCGCTCCTGCAGCAGGAATGACATGACCTGTGGCTATTTCCCAGCGACTGCGGCGGTCCCACTATCGATTGCTTGGGCTGGTAGGGCACGGGCAGTTTGGTCGGGTCTATTGTGCGATCCATCGGCAAACTGGGGATCTGGTGGCGCTCAAAGATCTCAATCGCGATCGCTTCTCGACCCACAAATTTCTTCGAGAGCTGCGGTTCCTCCTGAGTCTGGAGCATCCTAACATTGCCACTTGCCAGGCCCTAGAGCACTCTGCAACTGGGCGACAGCTGGTGCTGGAATACTGCGAGGGCGGCACCCTGCGGGTTTTGATTGAGCATGAGGTGCCCCTGAGCCTGGCAGAAGTACTGGGCTTTATTAGCGATCTGCTACGGGCGCTAGATCAGGCTCACCGTCAGGGCATTGTGCACTGTGACATCAAGCCCGAAAATATTTTGCTGTCGATTGTGCCAGGAAGCTGGCAGGTCAAAATTTCGGACTTTGGCATTGCCCGTCTCAGCCGGGAGGTGAGTGACGCAACGGGGCATACTGGGTCGCCTGCCTATATGGCCCCAGAGCGGTTTTACAATCAGCATTCAGCGGCTTCGGACCTCTATGCCGTGGGCGTTATTCTCTATGAGCTGCTGACTGGGCAGCGGCCCTTTTCAGGAACTCCGGCAGAGCTGATGGTGGCCCACTTAAATCAATGGCCGACCTTGCCCGAGAGTGTGCCGGTAGCGCTGAATGAGATCCTGGGTAAGGCTCTGCAAAAGCTTCTGGCCAAGCGCTATAAGACAGCCGCTGAGATGCTAGCAGCGGTTAATACAGTGGTGCAGCAGCTGCCCCAGGCGCAGTTGGCGAGTTCGGTGCGACCGCCGTTAGCGCCTCCGCTGTGTTCCCCACCGCTGCCCTTTGTGACGCTGCCCTACCAGGCTGAGGTCGTGGGCTGGGCCGATATTTCTCTGACCAGAACTCGTCAGACTGCTCAAGGCCAGGAGGTCACCCAGGGAACGCTGCTGCTAACAGGCTGCCAGAACCAGGTGTGGGTCTACCACTGGACTGGGCCGGGGCAGGATATGGTGGGTCAGCCTCAGGGGCTGGTGCTGCCCTGGCCGATTCGGCAGTTTACAGCGGTACCCTACGGCAGCTGTCTGTTTACGGACTACTCAATTCACATGCTGTCGATCAAGCAAGGGCTGGTTGCGATCGCAAAATTCGACCACCCAGTCAAAGCTGCGCTCACCCCCGATGGCCGCTGGTTTGCCGCCTGTGAGATAGAAAGCCCACCACAGGAGCGGCAACTGCTGCTGCGGCAACTGACCGGATCAACCCAGTGCATTAAAAGCGCACCGCTGACCCGAGTTCCTATGCCCGTGGCCGAGGGCCAGGTTATGGCTCTATCTGCTTTGGATACGCGTCATTTTGTGGTTGCGATCGCGCAGGCCGCATCCACCACTTTTCAGTGCTTTACCCGGCGGGGTAATGCAGTTGGCACGCTGCATCTGGCTACAGCCCTCAGCTCTTTAGTGCCGACTGCCAAGCCCTACCGTTTTCTGGCGCTGGAGCAGAACTTTCCTGAAGCAGTCTTAGTCATTGACTTAAAGCCTTTTCGAGTCAGTCGCTACCGCTTAAATATTCAGCCCCGCTGGCTCATCAGTACAGGGGTTGGCTACGCTGCTATCAGCTCCGACGGCAAACTGCGATTGGTTAACGAGGCGGGGCAGGTCGTTGGACAAATCGATCGGCTGCCCCGCCCGGCCCATGTTGCGCTGCTGTCTGCGTTTCAACTGCTTTGGGCCGTTTCAGAGGGAGCCTACAGCCGAATTTACACGGTGGACTTAAAGACCTTGGGCTTAGACGTCATTTTTTAATCTGGTATCCCTTATCCCTGGATGCCTGAAATTAAACGTGGTCTAATCACAGAGTTGTTTCTCTGCGATCTTCTTGTGATTGAGTTTATTACGCTTCCTAATCAGCTGCCTCCCGTTGCCCCCTATTCCCATGCTGTACGAGCCGGAGATTTCCTGTTTGTTACCGGGCAGTTGGCCGAAGATCCGGTAACGGGGAAAGTGATTAAGGGCAGCCTTGAGGAGCAGACCCGGCAGGTGATGGAAAATCTCAAGCTGGTTCTGAGTCATGCGGGCAGCAGCTTAGAGAAAGTTGTGATGGCCCGTATCTTTGTGACGGACTTTCGCTACTACGAGGTGGTGAATCAGACCTACCAGTCCTACGTCACACCCGGGCGAATGCCCGGCCGCACCACAGTCGGGGTGACAGCATTGGCTGACTATGGAGATGTGGAAATCGATTTGATTGCCTACTGCGGCGATTGATCTTAAAAATAGAGG
>JACVRP010000032.1 GCA_014534385.1 Cyanobacteria bacterium Co-bin13 | reverse complement strand
TAACGGAGGAGCAGGTGGGGGTGCGATCGCGCCTGACGCTGCTGCGCCGAGGTGAAAAGCTGCACCTAGAGATCGTCCCTGCCGAGGTCAATCCTGCAGCTTAGAGGATGTTTCTTGTGACCAGCTTCTAGCTGGTCACGAGGAATCTGTCAGCGCGTTGCGCTTAGGTTTCTACTGTTGTACTTCCGAGTCGCTTCTGATACTTTGAGAAATGCAAGGCGATCGAGCCTAGCGGGAGGAAAGAGGTCTTCCACACCCCAATCCCCCCTAACGTCCAACCTAAACGCAGTAGGTCGAAACGCTGGATCAATCATATCTCAGCGAATACTTTCCCCTACTTTGAGGCGTGGCTAGCGCTGCCGCCTTGCTTTCCTTTACCTGGAAAAGTAGGGCAACCATGAATACATCGTTAAACCTGGACATTCTCAGGTCAATTCCGACTGGCAATCAGGAAAAGCTAAAGGTCGTCCTGATGGGCGAACTCGACGCAATTCTCAGAACCCAGGATTTTTTAGCCGTGGTTAAGTTTGCAGAGAAAAAGTTCTGGAGCAACCCACAGCCCATCGGCACCAGCAGCGAATACATCAGTGTTCTCATTAGAAAGAGCGCCTCTAAAACCGTCGCCCTGAACTAGCTCAAAACACCCTAGTTGTTGGTTAGATTAAGGCTTCGCGAAACCCAACATGGCAAAAACGTGTTGGGTTTCTACTTCGTACTTACAAAGCAAAACCAAACTACAAAACATGTGCGATCGCGCTAAAATGAGCGTCGCAAAAACGCCAAAAAATACACTGTAGGGTGAGCCGCGTTTACCAGCTTTAATTAGAGAAACTTACAGCAGCCATTCCAGGTTAATCCCCAGACGGCTGTCCTGGCCAAAGCGAGAATTCTGAAACTGCAGATCCGTAGACAGGCGCACGCGATGCGTCACGGCATACCCCACCGATGTGCTGGTCAGACCCACTTCCTCATCCGTGCCAGGAGCAACCCAGGTTTGGCTAATGCTGACATCGGCCGCGCCCCCCCGCGAAGGAATGACCATTAGCCGCATGCCTACGTTAACGCCGCTGCTGCTGTAGCGCGTAGTCGAGAGCTGTCGGTAGCCCACCACCGGGGCAAAGTTAACGTAGCCACCCAGGGGAAAAAGGTAGTACCGGGCCTCGGCTCCGTAGGACTCGCGATCGCCATTCCAGCTGCGGGCATAGTCGCCACTCACGGTTAGCCCCGTTCCTGGCCAGACAAAAACATCCTCAACCCCGGCATTAAAGCCGCTGATGTTACCGCTAGAGGGAAACTGAGCATAGCCCAGCCTTAGCCGAGTGCGAAAGCTGGGGTCGTTGGCAATTTCAGCGGCAATATCAGGGGTGCGCTCCAGCCATTCTTGCAAGACTGGGCTACTTTCAATAACTTCGGGAGGCAAATCGAGGGGAGTTGTTAGAGGAGGCGCTGCTGGTTCAGGCACTAGAGGAGGTGCTGTTGATTCAGGCAGGGGAGAAGGTTCTACTGACTCACTAGCAGCATCAGGGGCCTGGGCGGGGGTCTGGACTAAAAGTTGGGCAGGCTCTTCAGGGCAGGCGGCTATCTCTATCGCAGGGCAGCTCTCGAAGGGCGGCAAGGGCTGAGTTGGCAGGTTTTGAGCACGGGCAGCTTCCCACCCCCCCAGCAGTGCTGAGGTACTCAAAATGCCTACTTGGGAAAATTTAGAGAATCCTGCTTTCCAATCACTCATTTGGCTAGCTGCCCAGTTTTTCCAAACCTTGCCTGCCTTTTCCTGGGAAATCCGAGGGAAATAATGGCATAAGGGGTGAATCTTTACAAGAATACTGGCAAATGCTGCTTAAATTCTGATGGCACAAAAAAGCGGCTCTACCAGGGGCAGAACCGCATCTCAGGGGGTTAGAAACCCGAGCAATTAGTAGACTTCACCGCGCTTGGCGACCATATCAATGGGTTTCATGAAGTAGAGGGAGGCAATCTGCCAGCCGATGGTAGCAATATGGGGCAGCTTGCTCAAGAACTTCAGAGGGGCGGGCTGTTGTGACTCACTCACCGCACTGAGCTTGGCGTTAGCCGCTGCTGCAACGTCTAAGCGCTTCACGAAATCGGGGTGCTCCACGTTGAGAATCACCGGGAAAACTCGACCTGCCGTTTCGTTGGTCTTCTCGATGACTTCAATATCGTAGTCCCGAGCATTGAGGCCAATGGCAGCATAGAAGTCTTTGCGCTGCAGGTCATTCAGGTACATGGTGGCAAACACCGACAGCAGGAAGAAGCGGCACCACAGCTTAGCTTTCCAATCAGTCACGATGTCTGGTTGGGTCTTCATGATGGCGGAAAAGAAATCGCCGTGGCGGTTTTCATCCTGGCACCAGTTTTCGAAGAACCGGAAGATGGGATAGATCTGGTTCTCGGGGTGAGACTCCAGGTGGCGGTAAATGGTGATGTAACGCCAGTAGCCAATCTTCTCAGACAGGTAGGTGGCGTAGAAGATGAACTTGGGCTTGAAGAAGGTGTACTTCTTGCTCTTGGTGAGGAAGCCCAAGTCGAGCTGAAGATTAAAGTCTGACATCGCCTTGTTGAGGAAGCCAGCATGGCGAGCTTCATCGCGCGACATCAGATTGAAGCACTCGGCCAGCAGGGGGCTTTTATCCTTGAGGCGACGGCCCAGTTCCTTGTAGAGCAGGAAGCCGGAGAATTCGGCCGTGCAGGACCGCTCTAGAAACTCAACAAACAGTTGACGGGTCGGGCCATCAATGTGGTCCCAGGACTGATCAAATTCCGCATCCCGGACGAAGTGATGGCGGTTGTAGTCAGCCCGAAATTCTTCCAGGATAGCTCTGAGTTCGTCTTCGTTAATTGAGATGTCCATCTGGGCCATCTCATCAAAGTCGGTGGTATAAAACCTCGGTGTCAGGATGGTATCTTTGGCCGGAGCCTTGACACCGGGCCGAATTTCTTGAAAATCAGGCTTTTTTAGGGAATCTACCATGAGTCCGTTATCGCGTATTTATGTGTCCACCTTGGTGTGTCTGGCCGTAGGAAAAACCCTATCGAGAAACACCAATGTTACAGAGCTGTCCAGCCGAGGAGTGAACCTAAAATTGGCTGAAGTCTACAATAGCAGGGCGTTTGAGTATACCCAAACCCTGAAACTTAGTCTATCAATGGAACCGCAGGTAAAGAAGAGGGTTTAGGAATTGCAACATTCCTCAACGTCGCCGTTCGTTTCTGGGCTTTTCCCGCTCGTAGTCTGCCATTAGCTTGCTGACCTGCTGGCGAATCTTCAGGTGGGGTTCGACCCCCTCGTAGGCAAAGCGATTAAAGCCGCCCTGCTCCACTAGCTGTTTGAGGTAGCCCACGCGGTCGTTTGGGGCCGGATGGGAGGCCAGCCAGGGTAAGCCAGTGCGCCCGCTATTCTCCTCTCGCAGCGTAATCCTCAGGTTGTGCAAACCATCGGCGGCATAGTCTCCGGCAGCCAAAATTTGAGTGCCCAGCACATCGGCCTGGCGCTCCATCTCCCGTGAGTAGCTGGAGACGATCAGGTTGGCTGTCAGCCCAGCTACCTCGGGGATGGGGATAAACGCTGCCAGGCTAGTGGTCAAGTTGCCTTGAGTTACCAGCTGAAAGCCGTGGGAGAGGGCGGCGTGGGAAATCTCATGGCCCAACAGACCGGCTAGCTCCGCCTCCGAATCGGTTTTCATGATGGCTCCGGCGTGGATAAATACTTTTCCGCCAGGGAGGGCAAAGGCGTTTAGCGTGTCGTCTAAGACCACATGGAAGTCGTAGTCAAATTCGTCTCGTCCGGTCAGAGCAGCTAATTTTTGTCCGATGGCGTCAACGTAACTTACGACGGCAGCGTCTTTGGTTACCGGCAACTGTTCGACGGCCCGGTTGGCTACCTGCGCTCCGATGCCGCTTTCACCCTGCAGCAGAATTACGCTGGAGTTGATGGCGGTAAACGGCCCTAGCAGGCCCCCAGTGAGGATGTAGCCTGCGGCCCCGGTGATGATGTTGCCGATCAGGTTGCCCGTTAGCCGCTCGTTGAGGGCGGAGCGAAACCGATTGGAGTTGTCCTGCGAGAGCTGCAGCATTGCCTCGTTTTCGGGGTGGTCGGGGTTAAACAGGGTGAACTGGCGGGCGGTAATGGCGGCCTCTAGCCATTTCTCCTGGTGCATTAAGACCTGGGTCTGGACTTTGATCAGGTCGGGATTGAAGGGATAACGTGCGATCGCACTCTCCACCACCTGCCTCGCCTCCTCGGCCTGGTTCTGCTGCAGCAGGTAATCCACGTACAGCGCTTGCCCCGGCAAAAACTCAGGATATTCCTTGACTAACAGCTCCAGCGGCACCCGAGTCCGCCTAGGCAAACCGGCTTCCCTTCCAGCCTGGGCCTCGCGCCAATAGACGGCAGCGGCTGGCGGCAGAGCAGCCGGGTCGGTAATCGGCTCAACCTGGATCGGCAAATCAAGCTCAGCATTCCACTCGGGGTCTTTGGCCTGGCGGTAGAGTGGTTCGGCCGCCTGGGTATCTCCGGCCAGATAAAGCTGATCGGCCTGCATCAGCAGCTGGGCTCGGGCCGCCTCCTCTGGCTCCATGCCTGCTAGCAACGATTCGCTTGTAACCTCTGCCGCTGCCGCATCCTCCGGAGCCGATTCGGCTTCACTGGCGGCATCGGGAAAAGGCGATCGCAACTCCTCTGGCACTCTGAGCGTGCCGTCGGGCTGCTCTTCTGCGGGTACAGGCAGCGTATCACCCGTGGAAACGCCTTCCACCTCAAGCGTGTCTCCCGTGGCAGGAGCCGGCTCAGGGGAAGTCGCTGCTGGCTCGACTGGGGGTTCTGCTGCGCTTACCAGGTGCCCTTGAAAGGGGATGCCTCCGACCAGGCAGGCAATCAGAAACCCTGCCATTAAGGCCGACAGAAACCGCTGCCAAGATTTCATGCTCAACGTCCTTCGGGAGATCCGCTAGTTCTTAGTAAATGGCTGGAGATGCTTCCTAGGTACTGTTTCAGCCTTAGATTACCAGGTGGTGATAATGTCTGTAAGTCTTTGGGGAATGTAACTTATGCTGCCCTGCCCTTTGCGTCATCGGGATCGATAATTCTATAATTTTTGTTAAGTCGTGCCGCCTTAAACTCTATGAGCATTGAGTCGATTAAGCCTTATCTGAATTTCATTCATCCACTGATGATGTGGGGTCTGCTGGCCCTGACCCTCTACGCCTTTTACCTGGGCATGAAGTGGCGCAAGACCCGCCTCTCTGAGGGGGATGCCAAAAAAGAGCTGTTGAAGGGCCGTTTCAACATTCGCCATCACCAGATCGGATCGCTGCTGTTGGCGCTGATGATCATTGGCAGCATTGGCGGCATGGCAGTTACCTATATCAACAACGGCAAGCTCTTTTTTGGGCCACACCTGCTCGTCGGTTTGGGAATGACCGGTATTATTGCGACCTCCACCGCGATGGTTCCCTTCATGCAGAAGGGGAACGATACTGCCCGCTATACTCACATTGCGCTTAATGGAGCGTTGGTGGGCCTGTTTGGCTGGCAGGCGGTAACCGGGGTGCAGATTGTGCAGCGGATTTTAGCCGATTTCTAGCGGCAGCAGTCACCCGCCCGGTTGGCCTGACACAATCCGTCAAAACCAAAAACGATAGCCGCCGGAACAAGAGTTCAAGCGGCTATCGTTTTTAATGCAGATGGGGACAGAAAGGGCTAAAGCACCAGACTTTTCCCTTTTGCCTGCCCTTCCCTACTCCTCGGCGGCCTGCCCTTTGCCCCAGCCAGACCAAAAGTGGTGACCGTGGTAGCTCTGAGGTAGGGGCAGGTTCAGAGACTCATGAAAGTCTTCCTGCACCTTACGGGTTAGCCGCTTCGACACCTGCCGCACGATCTGGTTTAGCAGGCGGTCGCCTGATACCTTGACCAGCGATCCCGGGAGAGCGTGGATAAAGCGGGGAAACTGAATCTTGACGGTCAAGTGGAGTTCCCACTCTACCCGAGTACCGACCCCGTTTAAGGCAGCCTCATTGGCAGACTCTTTGAGCTGGAGGGCCGCCCGGAAGTCGACGTCGTAGCCCGGCGGAGTATACCCAGGAATGGGAATGGTCTCGATGCGGTAAACCCCCTGGTCTTGGGGCAGCAGATGCAGCCCGATCTGAGGATCTACCTCATAGCCAAGGGCACCAAAGTGGCCAATTAAAAGGGCATACCCATTTTCGGTAATGGGCTCGACTTCCATTGGCTGAGCACATCGCTTAAACCACTCCTGGTGAACATCCAGGTAGCGGGCGACAGTGGCCGGGTCAGCCGTCATTTCCATTTGCCCAATGTATTGTCCTTCAAAGGCAACGGCGTTCATTAAGCCATCGATCGCATGAGGGTTTTCGGAATTTTCGAGGATCCCAGAGACTGCCTCAATAAACTGATCAGGCGCGGATGAGGAATAGGGATTAATCGGCGATGACTGCATAGATGAGCAGAACTAAACCACAATCAGCAAATCAGGAGATGCGCCTTTCCTGGGAGCCAAGGTAAGGTTCCATTGTAGGGTTCCTTACTTAACTTAACCAGGTCAGGCACATCCTAATCTGGGCGAAAAGGATGAATCTGTGACGAGTGTCACGGGATGACAGTCCCTTTACGAAATCAGTCACACCATAGCCTGATTTGCAAGAAAGCTTCATAGAGCGATCTACGGAGAAATTCTTCCTTATTTTTGGGAGGAAGGAACTTACTACGTAATTTAGCGGTGCTCAGTGGCGTATGAGCCTATGGCGCTTAAAAATCAGCAGTCAAAAAACAACTAGACAGGAGACAGTGTGTCTATGAAAGCCTTTGTAGCAGGGGCAACCGGAGAAACAGGGCAGCGAATCGTGCGAACGCTGGTGCAGCGAGGTGTTCCGGTGAAGGCGCTGGTCCGAGATGCAGTGAAGGCGCGCACTATTTTGCCGATTGAGGTGGAGCTAGCCCAGGGAGATGTAACGGATCGAGAAGCGGTGCGGCTTGCGATCGCAGACTGCACCGTCCTGCTCTCGGCCACAGGTGCCCGCCCCAGCTTAGACCCAACAGGGCCCTATAAGGTGGACTACGAAGGCACGAAGAACCTGGTTGATGCTGCTAAAGAGAGCGGCATTGAACACTTTGTTATGGTGTCTTCTCTGTGTACATCGCAGTTTTTCCACCCACTCAACCTCTTCTGGCTCATCCTGGTGTGGAAGAAGCGGGCAGAGGAGTACCTGCAGCAGAGCGGCCTGGTTTATACCATCGTTCGCCCCGGCGGCTTGAAGAATGAGGACACAGATGAACGGCCTCTAGTGATGGCCTCGGCAGACTCTCTCTCTGAGGGCAATGTGCCGCGCTTAAAAGTAGCTGAAACCTGCGTAGAAGCTCTTTTTCAGCCCGGCGCTCGCAATAAGATTGTGGAAATTGTGGCAGAAGAGTCGGCAGAGCCAAAATCTTTTCAGGAGCTGTTTGCCCAGGTCGCTTAAGCCCCGCTTGGGGGCTTAAGGTGAGGCCCAAGGGTAGGTTAGAAGAACCAGCCGTAGCTGTGCAGCCCTTTGCCTAACAGGTTGACTCCCAAGTAGCAGACCCAAACCACGACAAACCCAGAAGCTGCCAGAATCGCGGGGCGACGACCCTGCCAGCCCTTGGTAATGCGGGCATGGAGGTAGGCGGCAAATACCAGCCAGGTAATCAGCGCCCAGGTCTCTTTGGGGTCCCAGCTCCAGTAGGAGCCCCAGGCTTCATTGGCCCAAACGGCTCCGGCAATAATGCCGATGGTCAGCAGCGGAAAGCCCAGGCCAATAATGCGGTAGCTAATGTTGTCGAGGGTGTCGGCCAGGGTGAGGCGCTGGGGTGACAGGGGGGCTGTCGCAGCGGCGGGCTGCGCTTTTTCTAGCACGGCGGTACCGCCCTCGGCTGCAGTGATTGCGGCAGCGGCTGGGGCAACGGGGTCGCTCTGGCGCTGCAGCTTGACATTCCGGAAGCTGCCGGTGCCCACAGAGCTGCCTTTTAGCTCGATCGCCTGACCTCGGGTAACAATTAGGAATGCGATCGCAAGCAACGACCCCACCATCAGCGCTGCGTAGCTCAGCAGCATAACGCTGACGTGCATCATCAGCCAGTTTGACTTGAGGGCCGGAACCAGGGGCTCAGAGGCCTGCATGGTGTCGGGCAAAGACAGCGCCGCAAAGGCGGCAATACCCATCGCGACGGGGGCGGTGACTGTGCCCACTAGAGGGCTGCGGCTCATGCGCTCGGCCACCAGGTGCATAGCCGTTACTCCCCAGGCCAGGGCAAAGAGCGACTCATAGAGGTTGCTCATGGGAAAGTAGCCTGCCTCAATCCAGCGGGCTGCTAGCAGCGCTGCGATCGCCAGGTTGGCTACGGCCATGCCTGCAGTGCCAAGGCTAGGTAGCCAGGTGAACCGGGGAAAGGCCGCACCGCTCCAGTACAGGAGCAGCGTAACAAAGAGGACGGCAAAGGAAAGGTTGTCTAGCCAGCCCTGGAGGGTAATCAAATCCATGACGCTGCTTGCAAAATCGCTTGGTTTTATCCTACAGATCTCTATCCTACAGACTTTGAGCAGCCGGATGATTACTCCTCATCTGAGGGTTGCGAAGTTTCTGGTGCAGGTGTAGGTTCGGAAGTTGCTTCAGGGGTTGCTTCAGGGGTTGCTTCAGGGGTCGAATTGTTCTCTGAACCGGTCTCTGGGCTGGGGGCGGCATCTTTGAGCTGGGGCAGGGCTCCGGGGCGGTTGCCTCGGTTCAGCGCCACAAACAGGTCGTAGCGCACCTGCCGCTCTCCCAGCGCTGTTGCCGTTACGCCAAGGCCCTCAACGGCCTGGGAGGCAATGATGCCATCCTGGGGCAGGGGCGGCAGGAGCAGGCTGTTTTGGGCCTCGGCCATCGCCTTTAGGTTGAGGAAAAAATGACCGTTGTTGAGCCGGGGGGCCTGGGCAGTCGTGAGCTGAAAGAGGCTGCTTTGCGCCAGAGACTGTCGGGGGAGCGGTGCGATCGCACTCTCGATTCCTTCTCCTAGCGACAGAAAGACCACATCCCCCTCTAGCCAGCCGTGGCTCATGGTGAGTGACTGAAACGGTGAGGTCCAGCGGGTGACGGCTACCCCCTTCAGGTCAGCGGTATCGACGGCGTAGCGGTATCGGGTTGCCATGACCTCATTGAGCTGGGTCAGCGTGGCTTCAGCGGCTTTGCGATCGCTGGCCTTTAGCATCAGCACCAGGGCAGGATTGGGCAGTGGCTCTTGGCCTGCTGTCGCGGGCGGGGCCTGAGGCGGAGCCAAAATTCCCAGGGCAAACTCACCTTGAGTCCAGGGCAGCAGATCTTCTTCTAGCGTCAGTCCGGTGGCTGCTTGCAGGCTCACGGACAAGTTTTCAGGGTCGATGGGTAGCAGACTTGCTAGGGACCTGCGGGCTTTGAGATCTTCCCAAAACCGCTGAAAGTTGCCGCCTGAGGCGAACAGCAGCGACTCTGACGGAATCCGCTGGGTCAGCTGAGTCGTACTGTTGTCTTGGGGAAAGGTTTGGTCTGTATCCGGAGGGAGCCAGCTAACGCTCTCTACGCGGACGCCACGAGTCTCCAGGTTGATAGCCCCCACCAATCCCCGGTCTGTTTGAAAGGTCTCTATCTGAGCTGGGGGCAGTGCGGGCTGGGCAGTGCTAACCAGGGTTTGCACTGCGGAGGGCACATTGACATAGAAGCGGGAGAAGGCGTCACTGCCTCGGATCTGCTCAAACGCCCGACTTAAGCCGGGCAAATCCACCAGCGACTTGCCGCCTTTAAAGGCGTCGATGGAGCGCTCCACGGTGACAAACTGGTTGCTGAGAACCACCATCTCAGTGCCCAGCACGGCGGCGTAGAGGGTTGTCCCCTCGGCCCCTGCTAGCGGCTGAATAGTCACCCCTTTGTAGTCTTGAGCCTCTCCCGTCTGAGACCGCTCAATCTGGCCTGAAAACCGCGCCTGAGCTGCTGCCGGATCGGCAATTGGCACGATCATAAGGGTATTGGCGACATCTTCGGGCAGCGGCAGGGGGGTAGGCTCGGTAGCTCCCTCCTGGTCGGGCAGAATGGCGACCGTCACCTCTGGCCCTACCCAGGGCTCGACATCGGCAGCGAAGGTGAGGCCATTATCGGTGAGGATGCGATCGCGCCACTGCGCCAAAAACTGGTCAAACTGGGCCTGGGTCTCGGGGGTACCAAACTGCCGCAGCCTACGCCACTCTGCCTCATCGGTACTGAGGGAAAAGGCCATCACCGCGTCTTCGGGAACAGCACGCACCCCAATCGGTAAATTTTGAGCCGTATCGCGGCGAGACAGGCCCCAGTAAGCGACTGCCCCGCCTCCAACCAGCAGCAGGGCAGCTCCAACCGTCAGCAAAAGAGGAGGCTTTTTAGAAAGAAGCATGTGTGTACCCGTCTACCCTTCCGCAAATGCCCTGCCACTTTAGCAAAGAAATTCTGTCATGGGGTATGCTCCGTGTGCCGATCGCTAAACCCCTAGAACCTCTGGCCCACCCTCTGTTTGAGCTTTTTCAGGAAGGGCTCAAACAGTTTGGCTTTATAGGTAAGTACGTGACCTAAATTAAACGTCGCTGTCATTGCGAGCGAAGCGCGGCAATCTCCTTGTGGTAGCCGCTTTACAAGGATTGCTTCGCTTTGCTCGCAATGACTAATTAGGGCCATCTACTTAGGAAGCTGGGCCGACGGGAGTTAACCTACACAGCCAACCCAGCCCTTAACAGGAGCAGTCGCTATTGCCGGAAACTAAAGTCGTAGCCCGCGTATTCATTGCCCTCGTAGAGAATGACCAGCCAGGTCTGCGGGTCAAACTCCAAGGGATAGGCCTCTCGCTCGGCCGCTGCCCCTTCGCGAACCTCAACTGGGGACATCAGGCAGAAGGGCTCGGCGATTACCTGCCGCACGGCTTCTTTGGCCGAGCGCTCAGGAACAGAAAGCAGCTCAGTTAACTCGGTGCGAGAAAGGACCGACTGCGCCTGTACCTCCTGCTGACAGACATCGGCTTTGGCAGGGGCCTGTGATCTGATATTCTGCGGCAGCAAAAAAGCCATCAGCGCCAGCATCATCGACCCTCCAGCCAAAACGTAGCCGCCAGGCTTGCCGACTCGCTGGGCAACGGCACGGGGAGAGGCCGGCTGGGCCAAAGGTCGAACCGGAGCCGCAGCGGCTGATCGTTGCCGAGCAGAGACTGGCCGAGGCACCGGAGGCTTGAGCAATCCTTGGGCTGGCTCTCTATCGGGGGCAAGTACGGGTCTAGGCACTGCATGCTGTTGGCGGTAGTGGCTAGAGTGGGACTGGCGGTGGTAGTCGGATTTTGGGTGCTGAGGTTTTGAGTACTGCAGCTTTGAATAGGGGGATTCGGGCAGGTCAGGTCCGGCGCTATCTCGATAGGGAGTCATGGGGCGACTTCTCCAATCAAACTCAATCGGAAGTATAGAACACTTGTACTATAACATCAACCCTCCGGCAGAATTTGTAGTTTTGCTAACGTGGACTCAGGTGGTGTTTCTGCCTAACTGGCCCTTTGTTTTGCCATGAAACGAACCCTGGTCTGGTTTCGTCGAGATCTTCGAATTGCTGACCATGAGCCACTATACCGAGCGGCCAAGCGCGGTGCGGTGATTCCAGTGTTTGTCTTTGATCAGGCTCTGCTGCATCACCCAGAGACGGGAGCAGCGCGGGTGGCGTTTTTGCTGGGCTGTTTGGAGTCTTTAGATGGGGATTTGCGATCGCTCGGTGGGCGGCTCATTCTCCGCTCAGGCGATCCGGTGCAGGTACTGCCAGAGTTAGTGCGTGAAACCCAGGCCGAAGGCATCTATGCGTACACGGACTGCGAGCGCATCTATGGTCGGGTGCGAGATGCCCGGCTAAACCACGCTTTGGCAGAACAGGGCCTAAAGATTCGCTGGTTTGAGCCGCCCGCTAGCGTTTCTGAGCTAATGCCCTATCCCCGGTACCGGCAGCTGTGGCACCGACACATGAACGCGCCAGTCGTGCCTACGCCGCAGCAGGTGATTGTGCCTGACGTGGTTGAAAGTGAAGCGCATCCCCAGCTAGAGGCGTTAGGGCATCGACCCGATAACAAGACGATTCCTCGCGGCGGTACGGCAGAGGCACGGCAACTGCTGCAGGATTTTTTGAGCGAGAAAAGCGATCGCTATTACTGGCAGCTCTCGTACCCCAGCGCCGAGGCCACCACCGGGCTCAGCCCCCACATCAAGTTTGGCGCGATTTCGGTGCGGGAGTGCGTGCAGACGGTGCAGCGGGCGCAAGACGGTGGCGACCTGCGGGTGCGGCGCAGCCAGCGGCAGCTAATTTCACGGCTGCGCTGGGGCAGCGGCTTTGCCCAGCGGTTTCGCTATCTGCCGCAGCTGGAGTTGCGATCGCTCTATTCCAGCTTTGACGAAGCCGATTGGAACTTTGACGAAACCCTTTACGAGGCGTGGCAGGCAGGCATGACCGGGTTTCCAATCGTGGATGCGGCGGCCCGGTGCCTCCAGTCGACGGGCGGGTATTTAGCCCTCAATTTTCGCTCCCGCGCCATCTATGCCAGCTTTTTGAGCAACCTGCTGGGCATGGACTGGCGGTTTGGGGCGCTCCACTTTATGCGGCACTTAATTGATGGCGATTGCCCCATCGATCACTACCAGTGGGCTATGCAGGCAGGGGTAACCCACTGCATTGATAAGACCTGGACCCGCATCTACAACCCCGGCCAGGTAGCGGTTGATCGCTGCGACCCAGAGGGGGACTTTATTCGTAAATGGGTGCCGGAAGTGGCCCACCTACCCTCAGCCCTGCTAGGCTGCCCGCCACCGCTCAAGGGCTACCCGGCTCCCATTTTGGACTACCGCCAGGCCCGGCAGCGACGGGTTGAGCAACTAGAGGCCCAGCGCGGCAGCTTTCTGCAGGCGGGCAACATCGTGCCCTACCTGGCGCGAATGCCTGTAGATCTAACGCCGTTTGGCTGCGATCGCATCCCCAGCCAAATCGCTTGGACCCAAACCCCGAACGCAGACCTGTTTCCGGCAGCCCTTGACCTAGATGCCCTAGACGAGAAGCAGGCCCAGGCCCTTCGCACCTGGTTTGTGGCCCACGTCAATATTGCTCCTCCTAAGATTCAGCGCCGTTCCCGTAAGCGCAAATTTGACCCCAATGTGCAGCAGTTGAGCCTGCAGTTTTGACTAGCGCAAACTCGCCACCTGATCTCGAATATGGCTCTGAATCAGCCCATCCATGGCGGGCACAAAGCTTACTCGCAAAGCTGTTGCAGAGACTACAACCAGTAAAACTGCGCTAAGACGATGACACCACATAGCTGGAACCGGAAGCAGGAGACAACAGTAAACACAGTGCCATGACCTACAACGGCTAAAAAAGTGCCCTACCGACAAAGAAACCTGCACTTTTATGTAAAGCAGATGGTCACAAAATAGCCGAGACGTCCTCTATGAACTAATCCATAGAGCGGCGCTGCTATGATGCATCTAATCCAACCGTAGGCTTTCGAGAACGACTCAGCTAATCCCGATGAAAGACCCGATTCTCGACGTTCGTAATCTCAAGGTCCAGTTTCAGATCGACGACCGCATTATCCCTGCTGTCGACGGTATTTCTTTTCAGGTGCAGCGGGGGCAAACCCTGGGCATCGTGGGCGAGTCGGGATCGGGTAAATCGGTGACGTCTCTAGCTGTGATGGGGCTGATTCCCAACCCGCCAGGCAAAATTGTGGACGGGGAAATTCTGTTTCGAGATGGGACTTTGCAAGACGGCGGTCGTGCAGCCGATGCGGTTGACCTAAGCCGGCTCTCGCCCGGTCAAATGCAGGCCTATCGGGGCGGCAAAGTCTCCATGATTTTTCAGGAGCCGATGAGTTCGCTAAACCCGGTTTATACCTGCGGCTTTCAGCTAACTGAGGCAATTTTGCAGCACCAAAGGGTTTCTAAGGAAGAGGCTCAGCGGCTGGCCATTGCCGGGCTGCAGGAGGTCAAGCTGCTGCCCTCCGACGGCGATCTGCAGACGCTTGTGCTCAAGAGTCAGCCCGATTTGACGGATCGACAGGTGCAGCAGGAGGTCGATCGCCGCAAGCAGGCTATTCTTAACCGCTATCCCCACGAGCTGTCGGGCGGTCAGATTCAGCGGGTAATGATTGCCATGGCGATCTGCTGCAACCCCTCGCTGCTGATTGCTGATGAACCGACCACAGCCCTTGATGTGACGGTGCAGGCTACCATCTTGGACCTGCTGCGGGAGCTGCGCGACCGGCGTGGGATGTCTCTAATTTTTATTACCCACGATCTGGGCATCATCGCTGAAATTGCCGACCAGGTGGCGGTGATGTACCAGGGCAAGATTGTCGAAGCGGGGCCGGTTTGGGAGATCTTTTCCAACCCTCAGCACCCCTATACCAAAGGCCTGTTGGCCTGTCGGCCTAAGCCCGATCAGCGGCTGCGGCGGCTGCCTACGGTGGCCGATTTTATGGAGGTCGAAACCACCAGCAGCGGGCAGGTGCAGATTCGTGAAAAGGCAGTAGATGAGAGCAAGGTTGTCCAGTTTCGTAGCGAGATTAGCGAAACAGAAATTCGCGATCGCATGGCCCGGCTGGAGCAAAATGGCCCCCTGCTCACCGTCGAAAATCTGCAGGTGGGCTATCCGATCCGGGGAGTCTTTGGCAACACGCAGCGCTACGTCATGGCGGTCAACGACGTCTCTTTTCAGATCCATCAGGGCGAGACCTTTGGCCTGGTGGGCGAGTCAGGCTGCGGCAAAACCACCCTGGGTCGCGCTCTGCTGCGGCTGGTGCCTGCTCTCGGCGGCCGCATCTGGTTCGACGGCAAAGACGTTCTGGGGCTAGACAAGCGGCAGCTGCGGGTCTTGCGCCGAGACATGCAGATTATCTTTCAAGATCCCTTTAGCTCCCTCGACCCTCGCATGAACGTGGGCGATGCGATCGCAGAGCCGCTCAAGATCCACAGAGTGATCAAAAGCCGCCGCCACCAGCAGGAGCGCGTCAGCTACCTGCTGGAGCGGGTGGGACTGCCTGGTAACTGCATGAACCGCTACCCCCACGAGTTTTCGGGGGGACAGCGGCAGCGCATCTGCATTGCCCGCGCCCTGGCGCTAAACCCCAAGTTCATCATTTGCGATGAGTCGGTGTCGGCGCTGGATGTGTCGGTGCAGGCCCAGGTGCTCAACCTGCTCAAGGAGCTGCAGAGCGAGTTTAACCTGACCTACATCTTTATTTCCCACGACCTGGCGGTGGTCAAGTTTATGAGCGATCGCATTATGGTGATGAATCAGGGCCAGATCGAGGAAATTGGCCCCGCTGAGCAGATCTACCGCCAGCCGCAGCAGCCCTACACCCGTCAGCTGATCAACGCCATTCCAGTTGGCAGCCTAGATCGCATTCGGGAGCTGCAGGCCACCCGCAGCCTAGCCAGCTGAACTCAACGGTTTTTAGCGGAGTGCGGCGGCAGCTTCCTTAAGCGGCGGCAGTAAATCCAGCGGCACCCGCAGCTGATTTAACCCCACGCTACCCGACCCGGCTGTGGCGGGGCCGTGGTAGTCGCTGCCCCCCGTCATTAGCAGACCGTAGGTCTCACAGGCTTCCTCCAGCTTCCGCTCATCACTGGGGCTGTGGTGGGGGTGGTAAACCTCAACCCCCTTCAATCCGGCTGCAACCAGCTTGGGCAAAATCGTCTGCACAGTGCCGCCTCGAAACAGATACGGGTGAGCCCACACCGGCACGGCTCCACAGTCTAGCAGCAGGCGAATGCCGTCTTCGGCTGAAAACTTGTCGTACTGGACGTGGGCTGGTTTTGTTTCTCCCAACCAGCGGTCAAAAGCCTCCTGGTTGGAGTTAACGTAACCCGCTTTGACCAAAGCCGCTGCAATATGCGGCCGACCAGGGGCCATATTATCCGGCATCAGCGGCAGTTCGATGGGGTAGCCCAGCGCGGCCAGTTTCTCGACCATCTCGCGGGCTCGCCGCTGCCGCCCTGCAATCCGCTCCTGCAGCGGCGTCTCTAGCTTTTCTCGGTCAGGATAAAAGCCCAAAATGTGGAGCGAACGGTCATTGTAGACGGTGCTGAGTTCTAGCCCCGGCACAATTTCTAGGGGCGTGTTGGCAGCAGCTTGAAAGGCATCATCCCAGCCTGCCAGCGTGTCGTGGTCGGTAATGGCCAGAGCCTTGACGCCCGCCTTAAGCGCTGCAGCAATGAGTTCCTGGGGGGTCAGGGTGCCGTCGGAGTAAGTGGTGTGG
>JACVRP010000150.1 GCA_014534385.1 Cyanobacteria bacterium Co-bin13 | reverse complement strand
GCCTCTAGCCTAGAAGGGGCCGACTTGAGAACCATTGAGAACCACTACAACCCGGAAGATCGGCCCCACGAGATTGAGGCTCGCTACATGGAGCATCACACCGAGCTGGTACTGAAGGGCCTAAACGCCTGCGCTATTCGGCAGTAGGCTACGGTTCGTCTATACAATTCCACTCACGCAAGCAGCGAGAGGTATAGCTGTCGCCACATAGCTTAGGACATCCGATTTTTTGGGGGTGTGGGGGCTGCGCCCCCAGCCAGGGGTTACACCCCTGCACCCCGTCCTAACACCATATGCTATCGCTACAGCTGTTGGTGACTCGCTAAGGTCTTAGGCGAGCAGCGCCCATCCTCTTCCACCAGTCTCCCAATCCCACCTGCAAAGTATTGCAGGTTTGTGTAATTCCAGGGGTGAACTGGGTGGTAGGGTTTATGGTTAGCATTCATCCATGGGGCTATTGCCCAGACGAGCCATGAGGGGAAAAGGGCCGCAGTCCAAAGTCGGCGAGTTGCCAGGCAAAGTTTCGCTACGCTCGGTGCTGGTTATCCCGTTTGTGCTGCAGATTTTTGTGGCAGTGGGTCTGACGGGCTACGTTTCTTTGCTTAATGGGCAGCGAGCAGTGAATGAGGTGGCCTCTCAGCTCAGGCGTGAGGTGACTGACCGGATTCGAGAACGGCTAGCCGATCACTCAGATATTCCCCACCTGATCAACCAAATTAATGCCGCCGCAGTACGGAGCGGTGATTTGAAGACCCAGGACCGCTCCAGTGAGCAGTATCTGTGGCAGCAAATTCAGTACTTAGATGACTTCACCTGGATCTACTTTGGGGATGCTGCCAGTGGCTCTTTTATTGGCATCACCCAAACCCCAGAGGACCACCTGCAGGTGGTGGTTAATGACTCGTCCACCCACTTTCTCGGTCATTACTACAGCCTGGATGCCCAGGGCAGTCGGCTCAATCTAGACCGGGTTAGCCAGACTGTCTACGATGCCCGATCGCGCCCCTGGTACCGGGGGGCGGCCCGCAAAGAAGCGGCGATGTGGAGCGACATCTATCCGGCCATTGGGGTGCCGCAGCTGATTTTGAGCGCGGTTTTGCCGGTATATGACCCGGCAGGCAACCTGTTGGGAGTGACGGGCGTCGATTTTTCCCTCGACGATATCGGCCAGTTTCTAGAGAGCCTTGAAATCGGCCGGTCAGGCCAGGCGTTTATCATGGACAGCTCTGGTCGGCTCGTAGCGACCTCGACTGGAGAGAAGCCGTATCGGGTAATTGCCGATGAGCAGCTACAGCGGATTGCGGCGACGGACAGTGCTCACCCGCTGACTCAGGAGACAGCGGAGTTTATTGCTCAGTCTGTAGATCTGAACAATCTTGCGGACCACACCCAGCTAGATTTTAAGTTTGAGGGCCGCCGACAGTTTGTGCAGGTAGCCAACTTTGCTGACCAGCGGGGAATCGAATGGCTGGTGGTGGTGGTGGTGCCCGAGGCCGACTTTATGGAGCAGATTGCGGCCAATACTCGGACGACGATTTTGCTCTGTGTGGGGGCGCTTGCGATCGCAACCGCCGTGGGCATCCTCACCTCCCAGCGCATCACCCAGCCCATCCTGCAGCTCAGTGAAGTGAGCCAAACAATGGCCGAGCGGGCCCGCAACCGTCAGGGCAGCAGCGACCTGGATCTGCAAGTGCAGACACGCGGCATTCGAGAGATTGAGGCCCTGGTGCAGTCGTTTACCCAGATGGGCAGCCAGCTGCGCCACTCCTTTGGAGCCTTAGAAAA
The DNA here is from genome assembly GCA_014534385.1 of Cyanobacteria bacterium Co-bin13. Taxonomy (GTDB): domain Bacteria; phylum Cyanobacteriota; class Cyanobacteriia; order Phormidesmidales; family Phormidesmidaceae; genus JACVSF01. Next base: position 6,506 of record JACVRP010000150.1, on the reverse strand, counting down.
GAGTAATGAGGACCTAGAGCACCGGGTGCAGCAGCGCACCGCCGCCCTGCAGGAGGCCAAGGAAACCGCCGATGCTGCCAACCGGGCCAAGAGCGAATTTTTGGCCAACATGAGCCACGAGCTGCGCACCCCCCTTAACGCCATCATTGGCTTTGCCCAGCTGCTGCTGCGCGATACGACCCTCAGCAGCGAGCACCGCACCAACCTCAAAATCGTTAACCGCAGCGGCGAACACCTGCTGGCGCTGATCAACGACGTTTTGGAAATGTCGAAGATCGAAGCGGGTCGAGTCATGCTTAACGAGCAGGCCCTAGACCTGTATGGTTTTTTGTCGGCGCTAGAAGATATGTTCAGGCTGCGGGCTGAGTCAAAAGGCCTGCAGCTGGTGTTTGAGCGCACCCCCGAGGTGCCTCAGTACGTGCGGGCCGACGAGGGCAAGCTGCGCCAGGTCTTGATTAACCTGCTGGGCAACGCTCTCAAGTTCACTCAGCAGGGCCGCATTGTGCTGCGGGTCAGTCCTGGCGCAACCTCAGAAGGGGTCAGTGAACCCGCAGACCCGACCCGCGTGTCCCTTCAGTTTGAGGTTGAGGACAGCGGCAGCGGCATTCCCCCGGCGGATTTGGAAACTATTTTTGATGCCTTCATCCAGTCTAGAAACATCGACCAAAGCAAAGGCGGCACCGGCCTGGGGCTGGCCATCAGCCGGCAGTTTATTCAGCTGATGGGCGGCGATATTCAGGTCAAGAGCCAGCTGGGGCAGGGCACCTGTTTTCAGTTTTGCATCCAGGTAGGGTTGGCTCAGCAGCCTGAGGAACAGGGCCTGCCCGCTCGCAAGGTCGTGGCCCTACTGCCCCACCAGCCCCACTACCGAATTTTGGTCGTAGATGACCACCCTGACAACCGCCGGGTAATCAGCTCCCTGCTACGGCAGGTAGGCTTTGAGGTGAGAGAAGCGGTAGATGGGGAAGGTGCGATCGCACTCACCACCGCCTGGTCGCCCCACTTCATCTGGATGGACATGCGAATGCCTGTCTTGGATGGCTACGAGGCTACCCGTCAGATCAAGGCCATGCCCGATCCGCCGGTAATTGTGGCCCTGACCGCCAGCGTCTTTGAAGACAAGCGGGAGGCCGTCATGGCTGCAGGCTGCGATGCCTTTGTCCGCAAGCCCTTTTATGAGCACGACATTTTTGACAAGCTGGCGGAGTACCTGGGCGTTGAATACTGCTACGAAGACTCGCCCAGCCCTGCTGCGGCCACCCTCGGCCACAACTCCGAGATGCAGCTCACCCCTGATCTCCTGGCGCAGCTAGGGCCAGACTGGGTGCCCCGCCTGTACCAGGCCGCCATTCAGGCCGATGCTGATGTCCTAAACCAGCAGATTCGGCAGATTCCTGAAGACTACGCTGCCCTGGCTGAAAACCTGAAAAAGCGGGTGGCCGCGTTTGACTACGACAGTATTGTGGATTTGGCCGAGGCTCAGGCCTGAAAATAGCGCCATCTTGGCCGGTCGTCTTCATACTACTATTAGAGGATTCCTCTGCGATTGATTATTGCTTTTAATCAATCACACATAGAATTTTTATTGCGTTTAGTCTATCAACACCCTAGATCTTCGAGGTATATCCGCTATACTTCTAAAAAGATAGACTTAAATCTATCTAAATAAGTTTTCGATATACCCCTATCAATCTAGCGCCGTTGCAGCAGTAGCGGACTGAGCAGGAGTGCTTGCGATCGCAAGCACTGACTCGTCAGTTCGCTTATGTTGCTCTATGACTGCTCCTTTCCACTGTGTTGTTCGAGCTGAGAGAAGCCGCCCATGACACCATCCCTGGCTCAAACGAGTTGGCTAATACCGCTCTACCCCCTGGTTGGCACGCTGCTGACCATTCCTTGGTCACCGGCCTTTATTCGCCGCACCGGCCCACGCCCTTCTGGCTATGTTAATATCCTGGCCACCTTTATTGCCTTTATTCACAGCGTTTTGGGTCTTAAAGAGGTGTGGGGGCAGGTGCCGCAGTACCTCAATGTCCCCTGGGTAAGCGTTGCCGGTTTAGAGCTGACGATTCCTCTAGAATTCTCAGCTATGACCCTGGGAGCGCTGGTGCTGGTGACTGGCTTGAACCTGCTGGCGCAGATTTACGCTGTGGCCTATCTAGAGATGGACTGGGGTTGGGCCAGATTTTATGCCCTGATGGCCCTGTTTGAGGCGGGGTTGTGTGCTCTGGTGCTGTGCGACTCGCTCTTCTTCGCCTACATGATTCTGGAGATTTTGACCCTGGGTACCTACCTGCTGGTGGGCTTCTGGTACAACCAGTCCCTGGTGGTCACAGGCGCTAGAGACGCTTTTCTGACCAAACGGGTAGGCGACCTGGTGCTGCTGATGGGCGTGCTAGCCCTCTACCCGCTGGCGGGCACCTGGAACTTTAATGAGCTGGCTCAGTGGGCGCAAACCGCTCAAATCGAACCTACCCTGGCCACCCTGCTAGGCATTGGCCTGGTCGCTGGCCCCATGAGTAAGTGCGCTCAGTTTCCGCTGCACCTGTGGCTGGATGAGGCAATGGAGGGAGCCCTGCCCAGCACCATTCTACGAAACTCGGTAGTGGTCGCAACTGGAGCCTGGGTATTGGTCAAGCTAGAGCCGGTGCTGTCTCTCTCGCCAACTGCCTGCGCCGTCGCCGTTGCCATTGGAGCCATTACAGCGCTGGGCGGTAGCCTGATTTCCATCGCCCAGATCGATATCAAGCGGGTGCTCTCTTACCTCAGTAGCGCCTACATGGGCCTGGTTTTCGTTGCGGTGGGGGCGCATCAAACCCAGGCAGCCCTGCTGCTGGTTCTGGTCTATGCCGTGGCGATGGCGGCGCTGCTGATGGGGGCTGGCTCAATTATCTCGAACGTCATTACGCAAGATTTGACTCAGATGGGCGGTCTCTGGAGCCGCCGTCCGGTCACTGGTCTCTCGTTCCTGGCAGGCATTGCGGGCATGGTCGCCCTGCCGCCGCTGGGCGGGTTCTGGGCTCTACTGCAGCTGACAGATGGGCTCTGGACCAACAATCAGGCCGTTCTGGTGGGCATTGTCTTAGTCGTCAACTGGTTGAGCGCCTTCAGTCTAGCTAGAGTCTTTGGCCTGATGTTTGCCGGCCCTACTCAGCAAATGACGATACGTGCCCCTGAGCCTCTATGGCTGCTGGTGCTGCCGATGACGATCTGCGCAGGCTTTACCCTACACCTGCCAGTGGTGCTTGAGACCCTTGACCTGCTACCTGCCTGGGCTGTGCTCAACAAAGATATGGCCCTGCTGCTGACCTGGTCTAGTGTGCTAGGAGCGGCGCTTGGCTCGGTGCTCTACGTCGGTCGCCTGGTCAAAGACCCGGCCAAGCTGGTGCAAAGCCGAGTGCAAAATCTGCTGGCCTACGATTTTTATACGCCCAGAATCTACCGCAACACCGTTGTTTTGGGAGTCGATGTGCTCTCTCGCCTAACCGACTGGCTCGATCGGTATCTGGTAGACGGTCTGGTGAACCTGGTGGGGCTGGCCTCTATCTTTGGCGGCGAAACCCTGAAGTACGGTAACTCTGGCCGCTTCTCGTTCTATGGGCTGACGATCCTGACCGGCGTGCTGCTGATTGGGCTACTCATGAGTTGGCAGTACCTGCCGCTGATCCTACGAGCATTCGTCACCTTTTGATTGCGCCTGGTTCTCCTCTCCCTGACCTCAACTGTTGCTTCGCGGTAAGAACCCATGCTAAGTACGCTTTTTTGCCTGCCGCTAGTGGGCGCTTTAATCATTGGTCTAGCCCCTATCAAGATGACGGGACAGCAGGCTCGCTCAGGGGCCTTGACCGTAGCGGGTGTCGCTCTGCTCTGGACAATCTGGCTGTTTGCTCAGTTTGATCTGGGGGCTTTGGGCTTTCAGTTCCATGAGTTTATGCCCTGGCTGCCCATGCTGGGCCTCAACTATGAACTCAGCCTGGATGGTCTGTCGCTGCTGATGGTAGGGCTCAACAGCCTGATTACCTTCATTGCGCTCTGGAGCAGCCACCCCAACATCAATCGGCCTCGCCTCTTCTACGCGCTGATGCTGGTGGTCAGCGGCGGTGTTGCTGGCGCTTTTATGGCTCAGAACCTGCTGCTGTTCTTCCTGCTGTATGAGATTGAGCTGGTGCCGCTCTACCTGCTGATTGCGATTTGGGGCGGCGGCAACAAGATCTATGCGGCCACTAAGTTTTTGCTCTACACCGCGCTGTCTGGGGCGCTGATGCTGGCGGCTTTCTTGGGTACGATCTGGCTCAGCGGCAACAGCGACTTTACCTACGCGCCGCTGATGGGGGCTGGCCTATCGATGACGGCTCAACTGGTGCTGCTGGGCTTCTTGCTGGTGGCCTTTGGCATCAAGATTCCGCTGGTGCCCTTCCACACCTGGCTGCCCGATACTTACGTGGCGGCGTCGGCCCCAGTGGCGATGATGCTGGGCGGAGTGTTGGCCAAGCTGGGCACCTATGGCATCTTTCGCTTTGGTCTGGGCATGTTTCCCGACGCCTGGGCGACGTTGGCTCCTTACCTGGCAGTGTGGGCAGCGGTGAGCGTGCTCTATGGAGCCGTGACTGCGATCGCACAAAAAGACATTAAGCGCATGGTGGCCTACAGCTCCATTGGCCACATGGGCTACGTGCTGCTGGGCGGGGCGGCCCTGACCGATCTGGCCCTGACCGGCGCAGTCTCTCAGATGGTCTCCCACGGCCTTATCCTGGCGATTTTGTTTCACCTGGTGGGCATCGTCGAAGCCAAGGCCGGTACCCGTGAACTGGACGTGCTCAACGGGCTGATGAACCCTGTCCGGGGGCTGCCCATGACCAGCGCCCTGCTGGTGCTAGGCGGCATGGCCAGCGCCGGAATTCCTGGCCTGGTGGGCTTTATCACCGAGTTTCTGGTGTTCCAGGGCAGCTATGCGGTGTACCCAGTGCAAACCCTGCTGTGCGTCATCGGCACGGGTCTGACCGCCGTTTACTTTGTCATTCTGCTCAACCGCACCTGCTTTGGCCGCCTGGACAACGACATTGCCTACTTCCCCAAAGTTGAGTTTTCCGAGCGCTTCCCCGCCTTTGTGCTGGCTGCCCTGATTCTCTTCTTTGGCGTTCAGCCCAACTGGCTGGTGCAGTGGAGCGAAGGCACGGCCTCAGCCATGGTCACTGCCGTCTCCCCGGCAGTGTCGATTAGCCTGACCGAGAGCTTTAACCAGGCCGACTTTAAAGCAATGCTGCAAGGCCCTCAGGCACCAGCCGCCGCGCTGGCCCTGTCATCTCCGTCAGAGATTTCCAAGTAGCCGTGAACTGAAGATCGCCTTCCTGCACCGCCAGCTGTTCTTGGTCGTACAGGGAGGCATCGACAAAGCGAGCATCGTAAACAAAAACGATTTCGTGTCCCGGCTTGCCTAGGTAGAGAAAAATCGACTCCAGCACGCCCAAAAGCTGGACATCGGCAATCTCCGCCCCCAGCTCCTCCCGAATCTCTCGCACAATTGCATCCCGGCTAGTCTCGCAAAAGTCTATTCCCCCACCCAGAGGCCGAAAAAAGGTTTCCTGCTTGACCGAGTCAAACCCCTCGCTCACCAAAATCCGCCCCTGATGCCGGAACAGACAAATTGCGATCGCACGCATCCGCTTCTTCACCCAAACCTCCTCCCAAAAAACACTCTCCCAGCCAATACAACTCCCACCACCCCCATTCCGCCAACCCACTCACCCATCTACTCTCCCACCCATCCACCCAAAACCCATGACCACCACCCTCACCAAACCCGCCTCCCTCATTCCCCCCTCCACCCATCCCCACGCCGACGTCATCCATCGACTCGAAGCAGGCGGCTCCATGCTGCCCGACACCCCCGAAAACCTGATGCAGATCATCGGCATCTACAAAGCCTATGCCGTACCGATGGACTTTTACTGGCGCGATCTGCTCTACATCGCCGAGCGCGTCTTTCTCAACCCCGTCCCTGCCTTTAAGTACTTCCTGCCCCAGGAATATCTAGACCTGCCCAACCACTACGCAGGCGATACCGCCGACCTGCGGATCTGGCGCGGCGAAGCCAGCGCTCATCCCGAACTGCTGGAGTTTATGGCCAAGGGCGAGGTCAAGCAAAACTGGCCCAAGCTGTTCCACCACCTCTGGCACGACCGCGTCAACATGGAGTTTGCCGAAGAGTGCATGCGGGCCATGCTGTGGCACCAAGACATGGGCGGCCGCTTCAACGATTTTCTCTACACGGACGAGTACAAGGCCAATTGCGATCGCGCCATCAAAGCCTACTTCAAGGGCAATCCGGCCATGCTGGGGCTGCATAAGCTGTTCCCCGAAATGTTTTACGAGAAGTGCCGCGAACTCTCCTACTACGCCAACTTAGGCCTATTTTGGGAAGTCATGGCCCCCGTCTTCTTTGAGATGTCAGACATCTACGACGAAGGCGGCTTCAAAGGCGTCCCCGATGCCATGGATTTCCTGGT
>JACVRP010000219.1 GCA_014534385.1 Cyanobacteria bacterium Co-bin13 | reverse complement strand
TTCAAACAGTCGAAATGGCCTCGCCCCACGCCGCTGACGATTCGCATCGGTCAGCCGATTGCGCCTCCGCCTTCGACCGACCGCGCTGAACTGGAGTCAGTGACGGCTTATTGCACTAAGGTGATTCACCAAATGCATGATTTAGGCCGTTAGACAGTAGTTTCAGCAGCACCCCAGGGCTGACAATTCTCACTAAAATGCTGAAGGCTCGGGGCACTGACGGCTGAGTCGGCCTGGTCTGTCTGTTACTGTGAATGATTTGGGGTTATTTTTGACATCGTTATGACACAAGATTTACGTCAGGAGTTGGCAGAAATGATGGGGCCTGCGGAATGGCGCTGGCTCAGCCCCCATGCCAATAAAGGGTCTGTAGTTGTGGTAGATCCTGCCCTAGATTTGGTGGAGGTGGGATATGCGATCGCAACCGACGATGTCTCTACCGTTGATCGCTGGATTGCCGAAGCCCTGCTGACCAAGCCCACCCCCGACCAGCTCATCGACTGGAACCAGGCCCAAACCAAGCAGTTCAGCTCGCTAATTGTGCAGCCCTTTGTGCTGGTGCAGGTGCTTGAGTCTTCAGATGAGGTCTCTCGATAAGGGAAAATGGGAGGGAAAACCGAAAAAATTAATTCATGAGCCGCATCGCCTCGTCCCAACCTGCTAAAGACCGCTCCGGTCGGCTGCGCTTTAGGCAATCTCCTCGCTTGTGGCTGCGCGCCTTCTGGCGGTTTTCCCGCCCCCACACGATTATTGGCACCAGTCTGAGCGTTTTGGGCCTGTTTGGCATTGTTTGGGCGGGTGCGGCGGTGCTTCCCTTCAACGGCTCTACTCTGCTGACGCTGCTAGTCACCTGGCTGGCCTGCCTGGCGGGCAACGTCTACATTGTGGGCCTGAACCAGATCGAAGATGTGGAGATCGACCGGATCAACAAGCCTCACCTACCGCTGGCCGCTGGCGAATTTTCTCTGCAAGACGGGCGCTGGATTGTCGGCACGATGGGATTTTTGGCGCTGCTGCTGGCGGTGCTGGGAGGGCCTTGGCTGCTGCTGCTGGTCGGCGCTAGCCTGCTGATCGGCACCGCCTACTCCCTACCACCCGCTCGGCTAAAGCGGTTTCCCTTTTGGGCTTCGTTCTGCATTCTGGCCGTGCGGGGAGCCATTGTGAATCTGGGCCTGTTCCTGCACTTTAGCGATCGCTTGGGCCAAACCCTGCTGATCCCACCGCAGATCTGGGCCCTGACCGGCTTTGTGCTGGTGTTTAGTATTGCGATCGCAATCTTCAAAGACATCCCCGACATCGAAGGCGACCGACGCTACAACATTCAGACCTTCACCGTACAGCTCGGCCAGCGGCCCGTTTTCAACCTGGCTCGGGGCGTGCTCACCCTCTGCTACGGCAGCATGATTTTAGCCGCCCCCTGGCTATCTGGCGTCAACCGCCCCTTCCTTGCCCTCAGCCACCTGATCGTGCTTTTCACCTTTTGGCTCCTCAGCTTTCGAGTCACTGGCTTTGAAACAGCAAACTCCACCCGCCGGAGCAAGCCATCCCAATCTATGTCCTACCCCGCCTTCTACCAATTCATTTGGAAAATGTTTTTCCTAGAATACCTACTCTTCCCCCTAGCCACCTGGCTCACCTAACCCCGTCAAAGCCCCCCGTCCCCCCATCTCTCTTACCTCTCTGCGTCTCCCTATCCCCCCGTCCCGCGTCTCCCTCACCCCTCCATCCCCTACCCCTCCACCTATGCACGACTGCATCATCATCGGCGCAGGCCCTGCCGGAGCCACTGCCGCCTACCACCTGGCCAAACGGGGCCGCTCCGTCCTGCTGCTAGAAAAAGCCACCCTACCCCGCTACAAACCCTGCGGTGGCGGCGTTTCTCCCCAGGTGGCTCAGTGGTTTGACTTTGACTTTGCACCAGCGATCTCGGCTCGGGTCACTGCCGTTCGCTACACCTGGAATGTTGGCGACCCGGTCGTTTCAGAAATTGAGACGGGTGAGCCGATCTGGATGGTGCGGCGGGATGAGTTTGACTATTTTTTAGTGCAGCAGGCTCAGAACCAGGGGGCCGAGCTCAGGCACAGTACTCGGGCAACGGGCATCACGTTCCACCAAGATGGCTGGCAGGTTCAGACCGATCAGGGCGCTTTTGCGGGCCGGTATCTGATTGCGGCAGATGGGGCCCGTGGGCCTTTGGCTAAATGGTTGGGCTTTGGGCAGCGGCAGTATACGCCGGGAGGAGCCCTAGAAATTGAGCCGCGCCTGCCGGTGGAAAACAGGCACATTGCCCATTTTGAATTTGGCCTGATCAAAAACGGCTATGTCTGGAACTTTCCCAAGGCCGACGGTTACTCCATTGGTAGCGGCATTTTTCGCCCCGGCAAGCGCAAGTCCCAGGACCTGCAGCCCTCCTTGCAGAACTATGCTCAGGCCTTTGGCGTAGAAGCCAAGGCTGTGAAAGCCCACGGCCACCCCCTTTGCCTATGGAGCGGGCTGCAGCGGCTCCACACCCAAAATGCTGTGCTGGCGGGGGAAGCAGCCTGCGTGGTTGATCCCTTCACGGCTGAGGGCATTCGGCCCTCGATCTTGAGCGGCCTGCGAGCGGCAGAGGCAACTCATGCTGCTCTAGCAGGCGATCTAAATGCGCTAGAGCGCTACACCCAGGTCATGCACGATGAATGGGGATCAGACATGGTCTGGGCTCAGCGACTGGCCAGCCTGTTTTATCGCTTTCCGGCCCTAGGCTACCAGCTTGGCGTCAAACATCCGACTGGGGTTGATCGCATGGTCAAAATTCTCTCAGGTGAGATGCGCTATGCCGATGTTGTCAACCGAGTGATCCAAAAAATGGGACGGGGTTTGGTGCCGTCCTAAAGCGCGCATTCTCCTGTAAGGATTTTTCCTAAAACAGGGGCGGCACGACTAGGCCCTTGACCGGCTGCTGCACCTCCTCCTCTGTTAGGCCCTTACTTTGGATGAGCACGCCAAAGTTTCCTAGCCCCATCGGGTTGATTAGCTGATGCAGCACCTCTCGACGCTGGATGGCGAAGTGCAGCGTCTTCGGATCGTTCTCTTGAATGTTAGACAGGGCGTTTAGCCGATCGCCTAGGCCCAGCGCCATTAAAAACAAAGCCTGTTGCGTGTAGCCAACGGTCATGAGGCCAGCCTTTTCCCCCTGGCGCTCTAGCGCCGTAAAGTCGACATGGGCCGTAATGTCCTGATGACCAATATGGCTGTAGGGATCGTTGTGGTGGGCATGGCGGTAGTAGCACTGGAGGGTGCCTTGCGATCGCGACTCCCCATAGTACCGGCTGGCTGAGTAGCCATAGTCAATGGTCAGCACAAAGCCTCGCTGCAGCCGAGCCGCCACCGACTTCATCCAGCTGAGCGCCGCTAGGTTCACCTCGGTGCGGTAGCCGACGGGGTATCGCTGCAGCGTCAGATCAATGCCAACCAGCTCAAAATAGGCGGCCAGACGAATATCTGACAGCTCTGCCACCGTTTCCATCAGCTCCTCTTCGGGGCCTCCAGTGAGCGTAACGTACACCTCGTACAACCCTGCCTCTGTCAGCATGACCTGATGCACCGGCAGCGCATCAACCAGCTCATTTGAGAAGAAACAGCCTACAACTGTATTGGCCGGAATTGCCTCCAGCGCAGTCCACTGCACTTTGTCCGCCCAACGAGCCAGCCGCTGCTGCTGCAGTGCTTGCAGCATTGCCGACTTTTCCACAATCCAGTACTGCAAAGCGGCAAAGCAGTCAGGATGCCGTTTTTCTAAAAAACTCAGAACGTCCCCAGCGGCCAGCCCCTGCCCGGCCCCCATCTCCACCACCGTAAACGGCTCCGGGTAACCCAAAATTTGCCACAGATCTACAAACTGCTCTGCCAAAAGTTCGCTAAAGTCGTGGCTCAAATGGGGCGATGTGATGAAATCTCCCTGCGGCCCAATCGCCGCTTCTTTAGACGCATAGTAGCCCTGCTGCGGATGGTACAGCGCCAGATCCATAAATTCAGCAAAGGAAATCCGCCGCTGAGGTGCCTGCTTAATCCGGTCCACAATTAACCGATACAGCTCAGCATTATGGGACATAACCATGCAAAACCTAATCCAAGAAACGTTAGCGAACCTCTGTAAAAGCCCAAAGCGCTACCTGCCTGTCAGCTCAGGAGTAGCAGAGCGGGGCGGGCGAGGAGAAACCCATTTAGTCTAATATCTCTCTGAATTTAGACTATCTCTCTGAATTTAGACGCTAAGTGGAGTGCTTTGGATCAAGCAGATTGAGCTGAGAAATCTTAATAGACAATAGGGATTCAGAGGAGTTTGGGGGGTGAAGGGGAAGGGGGGCTGTGCGATCGCACTAAAAAGCGATGAAGGGCAAGGCCGTAGGCTCCTTACTATCCTTCATCGCTAGCGGGATTTAATCAGTGCATTTAGCGACAGTTAAGCCAGTTTGCTTACGCTTCATCGAGCGCGGCAATGCCGGGCAGTTCCTTGCCCTCTAGCAGCTCCAGGCTAGCCCCGCCGCCGGTCGAGATGTGGCTCATTTTTTCAGCCACGCCAACTTTTTCAACCGCTGCAACAGAGTCGCCGCCGCCAATAATCGTAACCACCCCTTGACCCGTCAGGTCCGCTAGGGTGCGGGCAATGGCCTCGGTGCCCTGAGCAAACTGGTCAAACTCAAACACCCCCATTGGGCCGTTCCAGATTGCCGACTTGCACTGAGACAGCGCATCTTGAAACACCTTGATTGAATCTGGGCCAATGTCTAGACCCATCCAACCATCGGGAATGTTTTCGATGCTGACGGTTTGAGCGTTGGCATCGGCAGCGAAGTTGTCTGCCACCACCACGTCTGTAGGTAACAACAGGTCAACGCCCTTTTCCTTGGCCTTAACCTCTAGAAGCTTCGCCAGTTCCAGCTTGTCTTCTTCTACCAGGGACTTGCCCACGTTCAGCCCTCGGGCCTTGTAGAAGGTAAAGATCATGCCGCCGCCGATCAGCAGCTTATCCACCTTCTCCAGCAGCGTCTCAATCACGCCGATTTTGCTGGAAACCTTAGAGCCGCCCACAATAGCAGCCAGGGGACGCTGGGGGTTTTCAATCGCGTTCTGGAGGTACTGCAGCTCCTTCTCAATCAGGTAGCCAGCCACAGCAGGGCTCAAGTACTTGGTCACCCCTTCTGTAGAAGCATGAGCCCGGTGAGCCGTGCCAAAGGCATCGTTGACATACAGATCAGCTACAGAGGCCAGCTTTTTAGCAAATTCGGGGTCGTTGGCCTCTTCCTCAGCGTAAAACCGGACGTTCTCCAGCAGCGCTACCTGGCCATTTTGCATGCCGTTGACAGCAGCAGCCACCTCATCTCCAACGCAGTCATCACACTTGATGACCTCCTGCCCCAGTAGCTCAGACAGGCGCTGGGCTACCGGAGTCAGGCGCATGCTGTCAACGACCTTGCCCTTGGGCCGACCAAAGTGGCTGGTCAGAATCACCTTAGCGCCCTTGCCGGTTAAATCTTGGATCGTGGGCAGAGCTGCCCGAATCCGGGTGTCGTCTGTAATGTTGCCCTGATCATCTAAAGGCACGTTAAAGTCATTACGCACCAGCACCCGCTTGCCGGCAACGTCAGAGGCAGATAAGCTTGCTACCGTTTTTTTCGACACAGTAAAAATACCTCCCAAAAATCGTTTATTACGATATGCACAGCTCTTAAACAAAGCTGAGCAAACCTTGTCTAACCTAGATCTCAGAGTCTGCGCCACGGACTCAGTCGGTGCTAATCGGCTTTTGAAGTCCTCATGCCCAACACCGTCCTCATTTTACCGGAGACTGAGTTCCCCTTCGATACACCATGTTTAAGACGGTCTTGTTCCCCATCGACATGAGCATTGAGTCTCAGCAGGCAGCTACTCTAGTTGCCAAGCTGGTCAAGGAAAATCAGAGCCGCCTGATCTTGCTTTCTGTGGTAGAACCTGCGACAGAAGGTGCTCCCGCCCCGTCTGGTCAAACTTCCCCAGAGGCGGTCGCCCAACTGCTAAACCAGGCCAAAGACAATTTTTCGGCCCAGGGCATTGCTACCGAAACGTTAGAGCGGGAAGGTCAACCCGCCTTCGTAATCTGCGATGTGGCTGATGAAACAGGGTCCGACTTAATTGTCATGGGCTGTCGCGGCGTCGGCCTGATCGAAGAGGTCCAGGATGAAAGTGTGACCACTCGGGTCATCAACCTCTCCCCTTGTCCCGTGCTGATCGTGCCTTAGAAGCCTTAGAATCTGAGGGTTCGGTTCAAAGAACGGCCCCATGAGCACTCCCGAAATTCAGTGGTATCCAGGCCACATTGCCAAAGCTGAAAGGGCATTGACCGACCAACTCAGTCGGGTCGATGTCATTTTGGAAGTGCGCGATGCCCGCATTCCCTTGGCTACCCGCTATCCCGGGATGGACCAGTGGATTGGGGAAAAGGCGAGTGTGCTAATCC
>JACVRP010000297.1 GCA_014534385.1 Cyanobacteria bacterium Co-bin13 | reverse complement strand
ATCCCGGCGGTAATGGATGTCACTGCCGCAACTCAGCGCTTTCAAAATGGGCAGCGCGTCCGCATTGATGGGGCGGCAGGTACGGTGGAGGTCTTGGCGGAGTAGCGCTGGCTCGTTCGCCCTGAAGATGGCAGCGGTGCTTGTTGAGACAGAGAAGGGGTTAACCTTTTTGAGAAAGGTTATCAGAAAAATTGAACTTCACACCGCTTCCTAAGGCAAATTGATTCAGCCTAGGGAGTGGGTTTACAAGGCCGAGAAGGCAGCAAAACGAAGTCATTCGCCGCGCTTGAGGTCTGTCTTAGGGCCTTTCCTGACCCCATAGCGAGGGGTAACCAGGAAAATACTAATGAGATTTGCTTGCAATAGCTTGACAAAGGAATCCATAACGCGCTTAAAATTGTTGCAATTGATTTTCAACAAGCGCCCATGAAACCTGATGTCGATGTCCTCTGGTTGAATTTGAGCCTGAGCCTTCGGTGCCTGCACAGGCCGCTGCTGCGGGAGCTGTCTTACCGGCTTAAGGTGGCCCAGTGGGACTATCATCAGGAGCTTGATGAACCGGCAACGCTAGCAGTACCGCTGACGCTACTCCACGATTATTTAAAGAGCCTGAACCACCCGGTTCATTTGGCAGGGCACGGTATCAGCGGGGTGTTGGGCCTGCTTTACGCCCGACAACACCCCCGGCACGTTAAATCCCTCACGCTGCTGGGGGTAGGGCCGCATCCGGCGGTGTGCTGGCAGTCGCACTACTACATGAATCGGCGGCTGTTGTGTTGCGATCGCACCCTGGTCCTCTCCATGCTGGTGTCGCATTTGTTTGGCGAGTCGGTTAGGCCCCTGGCCAGAGAACTTGCCTGCCGCCTACAGACAGCCCTGGAAGAAACGCCCTCGCCCCATTCGCTGCTGGGCGATGGAGAGATTCCGCCCGGAGATTCGCCTGTCCCGCTGCTGGTCTGCGGCAGCCGAGACGATATCGTAGTGCCCCCCGAGACGCTAACCCACTGGCAACACTGGATCAATCCTTACCGGGGCGACCAGATCTGGCAGTGCCCAGAGGGGCGACACTTTTTTCACTACTTCCAGGCCAAGGCGGTCAGTCGCGCGCTGCTGCAGTTCTGGCAAGCGAGCGCGATAGCCCCCCTGGAGCCCCTGCAGTGCCGTTAGGGTGCGCTATTCCATCCACTATTCCACCCACTGTCGCAGCAGATTCGCGACGCTCTTTGAGAGCAAATCGAACTCATCGGTCTTGCCGCCCTGGGCAAACAGGCTGCGCCGCACCGTCTCCAGGTCAAACAGGAGCTCCCGCTGGCTGGCATCTCTCACCAGACTCTGCACCCAGCCAACCGCAACTAGCCGCTCGCCGCTGGTGACTGGATCAACCCGATGCAGCGTGGTAGACGGGTAAATAATGGCAGTGCCCGCTTCTAGCTTGTAGGCCGTTTCGCTATCGGCGCTCTCAATCACCAGGTCGCCCCCCTCGTAGGCCCCAGGCGGATTGAGAAAAACGGTGAAGGATAGATCTGAGCGCAAAAAAGAGCTGCCCCCCATGAGGGCATTGTCAGTGTGGCGGCCATAGGCCATGCCGTCTGTGTAGCGGCTGAAGAGGACCGAGTGCACTATCTTGGGCCTGGCGGCCACCTGAAACAGCGGGTTGCGCTCCAAAGCCTTTTGCAGCAGGCCTTTAAGCGCATCATACGTGCTGTCTTGCCGGGAAAGCTGCTGATTGTTTTTGACTAGCTTGGCATGCCAGCCTGCGGTGAGCTTGCCGTCGATAAACTCAGACAGGGCCAGCTGATCAGTGATCTGCGCCAGTTCCTCTGGCGTCAGCAGATCGGGAATTTTGAAAATCATGGGTAACGAAGGGCGCTAGCGGTAAGCGATGAAGGGGTATTAGGCGACTGCCTCTATCCTCCTTCAAAGAGCATAGAGGCGATCAGCCCAGCAGTGCCTACAGAAAAATCCGGCTGAGGTACCAGCCGGACGTAAGGAGCAAACGTTAAAGGGGTAAAGCGTGAGGGGACGTTATCGTGGGGCTGCTTTCATCGTGTCTTCAATAAGCTAGCCATTCCCGGATAGAGTTTTCTCTGCGTCCCCTTCTGCGGTCTCTGCCTAGCTCTGAAGCTCGATTGTAGAAACGAGGCCATTCACCGCTTCGGGAGTCTTAACTGGGGTGGCGGGAGGCGTGACTGAAGGCCAGACCGTTTTGAGTTCTTCCAGACTGGCTGAGACTGTGGCATGGGTCTGGGGATCGGACTGGCTCATTTCATCAGCGATCGTCTGGTAAAGCTCGTCGGCGTACAGCACAAAGCCTCTAGAGTCTTGGTATTCGACGACTTCGACGATTTGGTTATCTGCGATCGCAGCTTCGTATTCTGCGGCGGCGGTCTGTAGCGTACGGTTAATCACCGCCATGACGAACTCAGGAGACTGGCGCTGATCGGCGGGAATGGCTGCGATCGCACCGTCAATCGCGCTGACCGAGGCCTGAAACTGCTCGGGCATTTGGGCGCTATCGGGAGCCGACTTAGACAGGTCGTGCAGTTCGGTCAAGGTGCCCTTAAATTGGGGTACGTTGCGCTCCGAGAGCTGCGCTTCAACGTCGCCATAGAGTTCATCTACCGGGTGGCCGATGTGGGGTTCGGCCAGTTCGGGCTGGCCCGCTGCTATCAATTCTTCGGCCACCATCAGGTGCCCCTTCATCAGCGCCAGCGCGGTCATGTAGTCTACGTCAGGATCGCCTGAGGCTCCGCCCTCGCCGCCCTCGCCACCTTCACCCCCCTGCTCTGGGGTCGTCGCGGCAGAATGGGACATGCCGGAATGGGAGGAGCCATCGCTCACTTCACTGTCGCCAGGGGCCGCGCCCCCGCAGGCCCCAATCGTAGCCGCTAGCCCCACTGACAGAAAGAGTTCAATGGGTTTGAGTCGCTTCGCCATGTTAGTTGAGAAATTATTTCAATAAACCGGATTTCGAATCAGAATAGATCTGATGCGATTATTTGTCAATAAGACCTGATGCTTTTTCGGCCCACCCGTTAGCTGGGCAACACGTCGAACAGGCCCATGCAGCCGTTTTCTGCGATCGCATCCTGGTGCGGGTGAAACATGTACTGGCCAGGATAGGGATAGGCAAACTCTAGAATGTGCCGCTCTGCCGTACCCATTGTGACCACATCAGACTCTTCCGATGGCGTCAGCGTTCGCCCGGTGCGGTAGAGGCGAAACAGATTGGCATGGATGTGGAAAGTAATGGCAGCATCAAACTCAATCATGTTGAGCAGATAGACCCGCACCCGCTGGTTCTGATAAATCGCAATGGGGTGGTCTCGGTAGTAGTTGGGAATGCCGTTAAAAGCGTAGATGCTGTTGCGGTCTTCGCCTTTGAGGTCGTAGCCCCCCATCACCAAAACCAGCTCATCTGCCGCCGGTCGGGGCTGGGGCGGGTCAACAATAAACAGCCCGTACAGCCCCTTGCTGATATGCCGAGTCACGGGGGCAATGTGGCAGTGATAGGGATGCACCCCAAAGGGGCTGGCCTCAAACTCGTACACCCTCGTCTGATCGTGGCGCACCGGCTGCACACCGTCCATCTCGGCGGGGTGAATGCCGTGGAAGTGCAGGCTGTGGGAGTGGCCGTCTTGGTTGTGAAAGATCACCCGCACCCATTCCCCTGCCCGCGCTCGCAGGGTCGGCCCCGGCACTCGACCATTAAGATTCCAGCTGACAAAGGACAGGGCGCTATTGAGCTGCAGGGGGGTGCTCGTTGCGGTCACCTCAAACTCGCGCACGGTGCGGCCATTCTCCCGCTTCAAAGTGCCATAGTCAAAGTCGCGCAGCACGGCCATCGGGTCAAAGGGCAGTTGGCTGGGCGGCCTGTAGTCTACCGGTAAGGGCGGTATGCGGGCAGGAGCCTGGGCCGACAACCGCGAGCCTACAGCGGTTGAGGTGGCCACCAGCCCCACACCCGCCGCGCCCCAGCCCAAAAACTGACGGCGAGACCAGCCTTTAAACGGCCTTTGAGAGAATACGCTCGACATCGGCAGCTAGTTGTGTACTTTATGAGAAAGATTCTTATCCAGCTCCACTATACTTCCAGTATTGACCGGGTTTATTAAAAACAAATTTCAATAAAAGACCGTATTACTGAGGTCGCTTCCTAGCCCTAACTGCCCGCCTTTCGTTAAAGCCTTGGCACAGATTGAGAGGCTGCGCTGGCGTTAGGCAGCGCAAATCAGGCCAGGAATCGAAAAATTTTTAGCAAACGAAAAACTCACTCTCCACGATACAGAGTTTCGTTATCGAAAACTGATATAGTGCTTCCAGCTTGGGAGTGCCAAGCTAATGCATGAATTTCTGAGGAGTGCCAGGGAGGATTTGAGCATGGGAGAGCAAGCCAATCAAGACTCTACGGCAGCTCTGAGTCTGCCTGGCCGGCTAAAAGAGCTGGCTCAATTGTTTTTAAAGCTTGGCACAATTGGTTTTGGCGGTCCTCAGGCCCACATTGCCATGATTCACGATGAGGCAGTCGGGCGGCGAGGCTGGTTTAGTGAGGAGCAGTTTCTCGAAGGGGTGGCCATTTGTGAAATGTTGCCGGGACCAGCCTCAACTCAAATGGGCATCTACACCGGATATGTGCGGGCAGGTCAACTGGGGGCGCTGGTAGCGGGTATTTGCTTTATCCTGCCAGCTTTTTTGATTGTGCTGGCGCTGTCGTGGGCCTACTTTCGCTTTCAGGGCGTGCCGCAGATTGACGATCTGTTTTTGGGCATTTCGCCCGTGGTGATTGCCATTATTTTTGGGTTTTGCTGGAAGCTGTCAAAAAAGGCCATTAAGGACTGGAAGGGGGTTGCGATCGCAACCACCGTTCTGCTGATAACCCTGCTGTTTCAGGTCAGTGTGCTGCTACAGTTCATTGCCGCTGGTCTTCTGGGGCTGATCCTCTACCGCCCTAACCAGCCACCGCCACCAGCCCCCTTACCGCGCACTAGCGCTGGTCTGCTGCCGCTGCTACCGCTGCTGTCCTGGACCCAGTGGATGCCTCAAACGCTAGCCAATTTGCCGCCTGAGACCTTAGCCCTCTCT
>JACVRP010000569.1 GCA_014534385.1 Cyanobacteria bacterium Co-bin13 | reverse complement strand
CTATAGTGTCTTTAGAGACCTTAACACCTGGCAAACCGTCAGGCGTACAGTGCATTCATGATCGAACTTTTGCTGGGCGAGCTTAAGCGCACCTGGATCCAATTTATTCGCTATCCGGCGGAGGTGATTGGCGGCATTATCATCATCACCTCTGTGTTCTACGGCCTGTTTCTGAGTGCTCAGTACATGGCTGGACCCAGCTTGGGCTTTGGCGATCGGCTCGATGCGGTGGTGGTAGGCTACGTGCTGTGGAGCCTGGTACTCTATATCGTCAATGACATTGCCATTGGGCTGCAGGTTGAGACGCAAACAGGCACGCTAGAGCAGGTGTTTTTGTCGCCCTTTGGCGCACCACAGGTATTTTTTGCCCGTGCCCTGGCCAGTCTGGCGCTTCGGCTGACGCTGATTCTGGGCATTTTGCTGATTTTGATGGGGATTACAGGTAGCCGCCTGCAGTTTCCGCCGACGCTGCTGCTGCCGTTGGTGACGCTGTTGCTGGCGGCCTATGGGCTGGCCTTTGTGATGGGGGCTTGTGCTTTGATCTTCAAGCGGGTGCAGCAGGTGTTGGGCGTGTTTCAGTTTGCTCTGCTGTTTTTGATTGCGGCTCCCACTGAGGAATGGAGCGGTACGGCTCGCTGGCTGGCCTACGGGCTGCCGATGTTGCCCAGCACCGGGCTGCTGCGCGACCTGATGGCGCGGGGAGCCGAGCTAGACTGGGCTGTGTGGGGAGTTGCGATCGCAAACGGCCTGATCTACTTTTTCCTGGGGATTAGCCTGTTTCGCTGGGCTGAGCGAGAAGCCAAGCGGCGCGGCATTTTGGGCGGCTATTGAGAGACGGGCTAAACCGGGCGCATTAAGACTTCCCACACCGCAGGAGAGATGCCGTTAGCAGCCTCATAGGGTGAAATGGGAGGGCGCTGCTGAGGCGATCTCCGGGTCTTAGGGGAGGGCGCAGCTTGAGCGGGTTGAGAAGAGTTAGTGGGCTGGGAAGATGGGAACATCACTTTAGATTCCATAGCATCACCTGAGCAAATAGGCGACATTGATACTATACATAGGCTTCACCGCTTTGTCGGGACCTTTTTTATCCCGAATTCACTGAACTTAATGCCCCCTATGACTAATATTATCGAGGTTCATCAGCTCAGTAAGCGCTACCCTGTCGCTGTTAAAGATCCTGGTCTGCGGGGAACCTTGAAGCATTTTTTTCGCCGCACTTATCGCATGGTTGAGGCGGTGCGCCAGGTTTCTTTTACGATTGAGTCGGGCGAAGTTGTGGGCTTTTTAGGCCCCAACGGAGCCGGAAAAACCACTACTCTAAAGATGCTGACCGGGCTGATTCACCCATCCGAGGGCAGCGTTCAGGTAGCGGGTCAGGTGCCGTTTCAGCGACGGGTTGACTTTCTTCAGACCATTACTCTGGTGATGGGGCAAAAGCAGCAGCTGCTCTGGGATTTGCCCGCCTTGGACTCGCTTCGGATTAACGCTGCTATCTATGGCCTCAGCGACAAAGAGTTTCGCTACCGGGTGGATGAACTGGCCGACATGCTCTCGCTACACGAAAAGCTCACCCAGCCTGTCCGCAAGCTCTCTCTAGGAGAAAGGATGAAGGCCGAAATGCTGGCGGCCCTGCTGCACCGTCCCAAGGTGCTCTTTTTAGACGAACCTACCCTGGGCTTAGACGTCAATGCCCAGGTGGCAGTGCGGGAGTTTTTGCAGGAGTATAACCGCCGTTATCAGGCGACAGTGCTGCTGACTAGCCACTATATGGCCGACATTACTGCTCTCTGTGAGCGGGTGTTGCTGATTCACCAGGGGCTGCTGATCTACGACGGTAGCTTAGATGGTCTGCTCGATCGCTTTGCTCCTTATCGGGAGGTCAAGCTGGAGCTGGACTGTCCGGTGCAGGAGGAGGCGCTGCGGGTTTACGGGGAGGTGGAGATCACTGAGGGCTGTACGGCTAGTCTGATCGTGCGACGGGAGGCGTTGACGCAGACGGTGAGCCAGATTTTGACCCGGTTTCCGGTTAAGGATTTGACGGTGACGGATCCTCCGGTGGAGGAGGTGATTGGGCGGGTTTTTCAGGCGGGGAGTGCGGCTTAGGGGTAAGGGGTGGATTAATCGCTCAGGGCGAAGGTTAGGTAGGGCGTGGATCAACGCTTATGGCAAAGCCCTGGCTTGGGTGGCAGCCCCCAAACCCCCTCCGCAAAATTCCCCTGCATTGAAACTTTTATTGCGGTCCATTCTGTCTATGGAGATGCGTGTAGGCCTTTGCACTTGCAACGTCTGTTTGAGAAAGATTCACCTACCCCTAGCCCCTCTTGAGAGG
>JACVRP010000355.1 GCA_014534385.1 Cyanobacteria bacterium Co-bin13 | reverse complement strand
GCGATCGTTCCCAACCGGAGGCAACGACGGAGGGGGCTGCAGATGCTCCGGCAGCGGGGTCTCGGTTGAGGGTGGGAGCTTCCCCGGTGCCCCATGCAGAAATTCTCAGGTATGTGCAGGAAAACCTGGCTGATGAGGCAGGGCTATCGCTGGAGATTGTTGAATTTACAGACTATGTGCAGCCCAACCTGGCCCTTGATGACGGACAGTTGGATGCCAATTTCTTCCAGCATGTTCCTTATATGGAAGACTTTAGCCAGGAGCGGGGGCTCAACCTGGTTGCGGTTACAGCGGTGCACCTTGAACCTTTAGGACTTTATTCCAGAAGAATTTCTGCTTTAAATGAGGTTGCAGACGGTGCTCAAATTGCTGTCCCCAATGATGCCACGAACCTGGGGCGGGCCCTACAGCTGTTGCAGGACAACCAGCTGCTGCAGCTCAACGCCAATGCAGGGGTAGGGGCCACGCCTGCGGACATCGAGAGCAATCCAAGGAATATCCGGCTGGTGGAGCTAGAAGCGGCTCAGCTGCCCCGGGCATTAGACGATGTTGATTTGGCGGTAGTCAATGGCAACTACGCCATCGAAACTGGCTTGAACCCTGCTCAGGATGCTTTGGCCTTAGAATCAGCTGAGGACAATCCCTATGCCAATGTGCTGGCCGTTGTGCAGGGACAGGAGAACAATCCTGGGATCCAGCAGCTGGCCAGTCTGCTGACCTCCCCCCAGGTCAAGCAATTTATCGATGACCAGTACCAGGGAGCCGTGATCCCCGCGTTTTAAGGCAGCTTTATGATTACGATTCGGGAGCTACGCAAGGTGTATGGCCCCTTTGTTGCTCTGGAGAGCTTTAGCGAAGAGATCCAGGCAGGCGAGATCTTTGGGGTCATTGGCCAAAGTGGGGCCGGTAAGAGCACGTTGATCCGTTGCGTCAATCGTCTGGAGACGCCGACTTCGGGGACGGTTGTGGTCGACGGCCAGGATATTACCGCCCTGTCAGGCCCCGATTTGCGGCGGGCGCGGCAGCGTATGGGCATGATTTTTCAGCACTTTAATCTGCTTAGCTCTCGCACGGCAGCTGGCAACATTGCCTTTCCCCTAGAGGTAATGGGCTACAGCCGCCTGCAGCGCAAGGCGCGGGTTGAGGAGTTGCTGGCGCTGGTGGGGCTAGAGGGCAAGGGCAATAACTATCCGGCTCAGCTCTCGGGTGGGCAGAAGCAGCGGGTGGGCATTGCCCGTGCCCTGGCAGCAAAGCCTAAGGTGCTTTTGTCAGATGAGGCAACTTCTGCTCTAGATCCTCAAACAACGCGCTCGATTCTGGACCTGCTAAAGGATTTGAACCAGAAAATGGGCCTGACTATTTTGCTGATCACCCACGATATGGGCGTGGTTAAGCACATTTGCGATCGCGTCGCCATTCTGGAAAAGGGCCGAGTGGTTGAGCGAGGCCGAGTAGCCGATTTGGCGGCTCAGCCCCATTCGCGGCTGGCACAAGACTTTTTTCCCCAGCGCAGTCAGCAGCCGCTGCGCTCTGGCAGTTTGCGGGCCACTATCGCGTTTCAGGGCGAAACGGCAAATCAGCCGATTATTAGCCGTCTGGTGCGACAGTTTGACATTGAGGTGAACATTCTCAAGGGCAGCATCGAAACCATTGGCGGCCAGTCGGTGGGGCAGCTTCAGCTAGAGCTGTCTGGGGCGGAGACTGAAGCGGCTCTGCAATACCTGTATCAGCAAAATATTGAAGTTGAGGTGCATGATGGATCCCCAGCTTTTGAGCAGCTTGTGGACAGCCACCCTTGAGACGATTTACATGGTCAGCGTTTCGGCGGTTTTGGCGGCTCTGTTTGGCTTACCCCTGGGGCTGCTGCTGGTGATCGCCGCGCCCAAGGGTTTTCTGCCCAACCCGGCGCTGTACCAAGGCCTGGGCTCGGTGGTCAATGCAGGGCGATCGCTGCCCTTCATCATTTTGCTGGTGGCCATCATTCCCTTGACGCGTCTGATTGTGGGCACGACCATTGGCAGCACAGCGGCCCTGGTGCCTCTGACGCTCTCGGCCATTCCTTTCTATGCGCGGGTGGCAGAAACGTCGCTGCTAGAGGTGGATCGGGGCCTGGTAGAGGCTGCGGAGTCGATGGGCTGCAGCTACTGGCAGGTAATCGCCAAAGTTTTGATTCCAGAGGCGGTACCTTCTCTGGTGCTGGGGCTGACGATCATGGTAATCAGCCTGATTGGCTACTCGGCGATGGCGGGAGTAGTCGGTGGCGGCGGCCTGGGCGACCTGGCAATCCGCTACGGCTATCAGCGGTTTAATACTCAGGTCATGCTGATTACGGTGGTGCTGCTGATCGTGCTGGTGCAGATCGTGCAGTGGGTGGGAGATGCGATCGCACGACAGATGCGGCGACGCTAGAAATAGTTGAGGTCAGATCTAACGGAATCGCCGCAGCCATTCATCAGGAAAGCGGCTCTCGTCGTCTTTAAAGGCCCAAAAAATGCCAGCACTGCCGGGCACCCGAAGTTGACAGGCAGGGCACTCACAGGTGGCTCCCCCTGGCACAATATTGAGGTACTTGCTTTCTGCAGCCATTCCTTCTTTAGTGATAGGAAGTCCCTGCAGCCGCTTCATATAAGACTCAAGCGGTCGGCAAGCCCGACGGGCATAGGCCTGCCCATTCCGTTCAGAGTAAAGGATGTAGTCGGTCAGCCAAGAATTTTCCATAGGAGAAATCATACCAACAAAACGCGCATCTACCAAAAGAAATATAAATAAAGCAGACGTCATCTTTTGAGGCGAGTTCCAATCCAGCAGGCTTTGGCCGTAGCTGAGCTTTAGCTCAGGCCTAAGCCCCAGGTCCAAATCTGTAGAAACTGTCACAGCAGAGCTTACCCTCTACCTTCAGGAAACTAACTCCTCTCAACCAGCCCAGTGAATTAATCCTGGCTGAACAGGCACTACTCCTCTCCATCCGCCTGTATCGCCGCAATTCCGTGCCGCCAATTGATAGAGCCCTACTGCCCTCGGGGGCTGAGGCGTTACAACCTAGGGCTTATCCCCCTTGGGTGAGATTTTCTGCGTCAGGTCTTGCCCTGTGACAGACGTTAATTGGTTAAATATTTGGAAAAGTAAATGTAATAGATAACGGAAAATAGATTGTTTTCCGTTATTACCTGGCTTGTGATGGGGTGCGAACAAGCGACATAGGCCAGGCACTTTTTAGCAGCTGCTGCAGAGCTTGTAGCAGCCTCTATACATTTGAATTTTGGCGTGGCGGAGAAAATTCCATGAAAGCGTTTAAGTATGTATCTTTGATATCAGCTAGCCTGTTGCTGTTGGGTGGGCTGGCGGCTGGACAGGCCAACGCTCAGAGCCGCAGTCTTTCAACCCGGTCTTCTAACAATTCTGTGAACGGCCAGGAAAATGGCCAGACCAACAATCAGGCGGCTCCAGCGGCTAATGCTGAGGCTGGCGCTACTTCAGGCCGCAGCCTCTCAACGCAAGGAGAAAACACCAATTTCTCCACTTTGGGCATCACGCCTGAAGCCTACATTCAGCGGATCATGTCCATTCAAAATGGGCAGCCTGGTGTGCCTCAAGCCGGGCAAGCCCAGGGAGCAGCTACCGTGCCTGCGCCCGCTGCCGCCCTTCCTGGAGAATCTGAATACGACCGTCTGATGCGGTTGGGCTATGCCGAATCAAGGGTCGGCAACTACACGCTTGCCCAGCAGTACTTCGAGCAGGCGCTGGTGGTTAATCCGGGCGATCGCATGGCCACTATCGCCTATTGGAATATGGAAAATGCCATTCAAAAGACTGCCCAGGCTGCCCAAACTGGCCAGTCCACCCAGACAATCGCTCGGGTCAGCAACGGGGGTGCGGCCTCTACTGCCAATGCGGCCTCTGACTTTGATGGCTACATGAATGCGGGCTACTCAGCAACCGAGGCTCGCGACTATCAAACAGCGCTGCAGTACTTCAATGCAGCCCTGCAGCTCCGGCCTAACAATCCCTATGCTCTACAGGCCATCCGCAACGTCAATACCTACATCCAGGCAGGCCAGTAAAACTAGGGCGTCAAATTGGTAGGCCTCGAACAGGCCTACATAGGGAAATGCGGCAGAGACAGTTCGCCTGTCTCTGCCGCATTGTACTACTGGGAATTTAGATCCTTAATGGTCGTGATGATGACCGTGCTCACCAGAATGGTGATGACCGTGCCCGCTGTGATGATCGTGGGAGTGGCCATGATCATGGTCATGGTCATGGCTGTGGCCCCGATAGCTCTGAGCCTGTAGTGAGGCCATCGCTGGGTTAACAACCTGCGCCTGGGCCGAGAGTAGGTCAGCGATATGAGCGTCT
>JACVRP010000070.1 GCA_014534385.1 Cyanobacteria bacterium Co-bin13 | reverse complement strand
GCCCCAAGGTGTCGCGCCTGCTCACCTTTGCCAAGCAGAGCGGCCTGGTAGAAATTCGCATTAACGACCCGGCGGAGAGTTCTCAGTCTTTAGAGAGGGCAATTGAGCAGCACTTTGGCGTGCCCAAGGTGCGGGTAGTTGCCGTGCCTCAAGATGCCGACGAGAGCGAGTGGCTGCAGCGGGTCGCCCAATACACCGCCGGCCACCTCAACAGCATCATTCACTCCAAGATGATTCTCGGCATGGCCTGGGGCACCACGCTCGATGCCATTTCCCAGCACCTCACGCCCAAGCGCTGCCACGACCTCGACATTGTGCAGCTCAACGGTTCCGGCAACGTCTATACCATCAACAACTTCTACACCAGCGAGATCTACAGTCGCTTTGCCCACAACTACGGGGGGCGGGCCTTTTTGTTTCCGGTGCCGGCCTTTTTTGACTACCGTGAAACCAAGCAGGCCATGTGGCGAGAAAGCTCCATTCGCCGCCTGATCGACATGACCAACCGGGCCGACCTGCTGATCTACAGCATTGGCTCGGCTCACGGTCGGGTGCCCAGCTATGTCTACACCGAGGGCTACTTGTCAGCCCAGGATTTTGAGGAGCTGCAGCGCGAGGGGGTGGTCGGCGACATTGCCACCGTCTTTTTCCGCAAAGACGGCAGCCATCAAGACATTCCGCTCAACAGCCGGGCCACAGGGCCAGATCTGTCGCTGTTTCAAAAGAGCAGACACGCGCTTTGCGTTGTCTCCGGGCTGGGCAAGGTCAACGGCCTGCGATCGGCGCTGATTGGCGGGCTGATGAATGAGCTGATTCTCGATGAGCAGACCGCCAGAGCCCTTCTGGAAACCTAGCATCGATGCTGAAGCTCAGCCCCCTTGCTGCTGCCAATTCGTTCACTCGATAGATATGGAAACAGCCTGTAATCTGCGAGCCTTACCGAAGGAATCGACTTAGATGGGATAGCTTGAGACATGATTGGCAACAGTCTGAGAACAGCAGCGCTGCTGGGCTTGCTCAGCGGTCTTTTGGTGCTAGCTGGATATTACTTGGTGGGCGATGAGCGGGGACTCTATGCTGGGCTTGCGATCGCAGCTTTTACCAGCTTTAGCTCCTGGTTCTACTCTGACAAAGCAGCGCTAGCAGCCTTTCAGGCCCAACCCTTAGATCGCGCGGAAGCGCCGGACCTGTATGAAAAGGTGGAGCGGCTAAGCGATCGGGCGGGCATTCCCGCGCCTCAGGTTTACATTGTTCGCAACGAATCGCCCAATGCCTTTGCCACCGGGCGCGACCCCAACCACGCTGCTGTTGCCGTCACTCAAGGCATTCTCGACCTGCTGACGCCGGAGGAGCTAGAGGGCGTTTTGGCCCATGAGCTGGTGCACGTGCGCAACCGCGACACCCTGACCCAGGCCGTAGCCGGGACCATTGCTGGAGCGTTGACCTTTTTGGGCCGCATCCTCACCTTTGGCAGCCTGTATTTCCCGGTTTCTCGCAACGACCGCCGAGGCGGCAACCCGCTGGCAATCTTGTTTTTGATTATTTTGGCCCCGCTGTCGGCCACGCTGATTCAGATGGCGATTTCTCGCACCCGTGAGTTTGCGGCCGATGCTGGGGCAGCCGAGATCACCCAGCACCCGCTGGCGCTGGCGTCGGCTCTGGAAAAACTGGAGCAGATGGGCCATCAGATTCCGATGAACGGCAACCCGGCCTTATCGCCGCTGCTGATTATCAACCCGCTGTCTAAGGAAGGGCTGCAGACTCTGTTTCGCACCCACCCCTCGACCGAAGCTCGCATTGAGCGGCTCAAGCAGTTCGCAGCTCAACCGCAGACCCCCGCCCTGGCCTCTTAGTGCCAATGCTGCTCTTTAAAGTGCGCTAACCGGGAGCCGGGTCGCAGGCCCCAACGCGCCTACCAGGCTTCCATTTGGCGCAAGTTCACATCGCTCTGGGTTACCCCATGCCAATCAACTACCTCAACCATCTCAAGGGCTCGATGGCGCGGCGTTTGGGGCTATCGGGTCCGCTGCAGATCCTGGCTTACCGGGGCTATGGCACCGCCAATCAGCTCTGCTTTATGGGGCGGGTGCTGCGGGATGAGGGCATTCACCCCTGTGATGAGGGCTCGCCGCTGTGGAAAAATGCGCTGAATATGTACCGTCGCTTTGACCACGACGAGGTCGTTGGGGCGCGGCTGCGGCTGACGTTTAACGGCCAAACCCACGAGGTTGAGACGGATAGAGCAGGCTATTTTCGCGAGGAGGTGCGGCCTGAGCAGCCGCTGCCCGACGATCGGCTTTGGCACGAGGCTGAGATTGAGCTGCTGGAGCCACAGCCCGATCAGGAAGAAGTCAAGGCCACAGCCGAGATGCTGGTGCCGCGATCGCAAGCTCAGTTTGGCATCATCAGCGACATTGACGACACGATTGTGCACACCAGCGCCACCGACCTGTGGCGCATGATTCGGCTGGCGTATCTAGGCAATGCTCAGACGCGCCTGCCGGTACCGGGCATCCCGACGCTGTATCGGGCGCTGCAGGCAGGCGTAGGGCCCGACGAGAACCCGATCTTCTATGTGTCTAGCAGCGCCTGGAATATGTACGACCTGTTTGAGGAGTTTATGGATGCCCAGGGACTGCCCGCCGGACCGCTCTCGCTCTGCACCCTCGATCTGTCACTGCCCAAGCTGTTTTCCTTCAACCACAGCGACCACAAACGCGAGGAGATTGATCCAATTCTCGAAAGGTACCCCGATCTACCCTTTATTTTGATCGGCGACAGCGGCCAACAAGACCCTGAGATCTACGCTCAGGTGGTTCACGATTATCCCAACCGCATTGCCTGCATCTACATTCGCAATATTTCAAAGGAGAAGCCAGCGCGCCAACAGGAGCTGCAGGCCCTTGCCGAGCAGGTAAAGCAGGCGGGCAGTCAGCTGATGACGTTTGAAAATGCGATCGCAGCTGCCTACCATGCCGCTGAACAGGGCTGGATTCGACCCCAGTCTGTGAGAGAAGTTGAGCAAGCCGTTACTAAGTAAACGCTGCAAACATCTATCGCAGGTGGAAGATTTAGAAGAAAGCAATGATTTATGCTTTTGCTGGGAGATATTGTGAGCATTTGCGACAGCAGCTAACCTAATGCCGGAAGATGCCGACAAGACGAAGGATCAGCTTCTAAGCGAGATTGCTCTGCTCCGCCAGCGGGTGCAGGCCCTTGAACTCTTTGCAGAACAGTCTCACCAGCAGGAACAGGTGCTTCAGCAACAGTTGGCAGCGGAGCAGACCCACTTTCGCTTAGCCAACTACTCCCTGCAGGCCCTGCAGCAGCAGGCGACCATGCTATTTGAGGTCATTCCCGACGCGCTTATCTGCGTTGACAACCAGTGGCGCTATACCGTTGTCAATAGCCATGCCGAGGCCCTGCTAAGCAGACACCGCTCGTCTCTGCTGGGCAAAAATGTTTGGGAGACCTTTCCTAGCCTAGTTGAGACCCAGGCGCACAGCCTCAGCTATCAGGCAATGGCTGAGCAAGTGCCGATTGAATATGAGGAGTTTTATTCAGAGTTTGACAAGTGGTTTGCCATTCGGCTTTTTCCGTCTCCCACAGGTCTGTCGATTTACTTTCGCGACATCACCCAAGCCAAGCGGGCCGAACTGGCGCTGCAGCGCTCTAGCCAGCGAGTCATCCGGATTTTAGAGAGCATCACAGACGGCTTTGCTGCCTACGACCCAGAGTGGCGCTACACCTACGTCAATCAGCGAGCCGCCGAGATGGTCTGCAAAACCCAGGAGGAGCTGCTGGGCCAGGTGGTTTGGCAGGTATTTCCAGAAGCGGTGGACACCGTTTTTTACCAGGCCTATCACCGGGCAGTGGCCGAGCAGGTGCCGGTTGATGTAGAGGCATTTTATCCAGCCCTGGAGACCTGGTTTCGCATTCGGGCCTACCCCTCGCCGGAGGGTCTGTCGGTTTATTACCAGGACGTGACCCAGGACAAACAGTCCGCCGCCGAGCGAGATGAGCTGCTGCTGAGAGAACAAACTGCCCGCCAGCAGGCCGAAGCTGCTAACCGCATCAAAGACGAGTTTCTGGCGGTGCTCTCCCACGAATTGAGAACGCCGCTCAACCCCATCGTTGGTTGGACCCGCATGCTGCTCGCGAGCAGCCTGGACGAGGGAAAGCGGCAAAGTGCCCTAGAAACCATTGATCGCAATGCCCGATCGCTCTCTCAGCTAATTGAAGACCTGCTGGACGTCTCGCGCATCTTGCAGGGAAAGCTGATGCTGCAAAATACTCCCGTCAATCTGGTAGCCATTATTGCCTCGGCTTTGGAAACGGTCAGGCTGGCGGCAGAGGCCCGCTCCATTGAGCTGGAGACCGACCTCACCCCCCACACCGGGCTGCTGCTGGGAGACAGCAATCGGCTGCAGCAGGTGGTCTGGAATTTGCTGGCCAATGCGGTCAAATTCACGCCGGCCGGGGGTCGAGTGGAGGTGCGGCTGTCCTACACCCAGACCTACGCCCAAATCGAGGTGATCGACACTGGCCAGGGCATTGAATCTGAGTTTTTACCGCACATCTTTGATCATTTTCGGCAGGCTGATGCAACGACGACCCGAACCTTTGGCGGGCTGGGGCTGGGGCTTGCGATCGCACGTCACATTGTCGAGCTGCACGGGGGCACCATTACGGCCCAAAGTCCGGGTTTGGGTAAAGGTGCGACCTTTACAGTCAAGCTGCCGCTGCAAAGTAACGGCACCCCTAGTCCTATAGGTGCGCCCTCCCCAGCGGCTCAGGCCTCTTTAGCCGGAACGCGGGTGCTGATCGTAGACGATGACGAAGATACCCGCAATTTAACGGCCTACATCCTGGAGCAGAGCGGAGCTATTCCCACGGTCACAGCATCGGCCCAGGAAGCTCTGGTGGCGCTGGCGCAGTCTCACCCCGATATTTTGGTTAGCGATATTGGCATGCCAGAAGTGGATGGGTACATGCTGATTCGCCAGATCCGGCAGCTGCCAGCAGCAGCAGGTGGACAGATGCCAGCGATCGCATTGACCGCTTACGCTGGGGATGGGGATCAGCGGCGGGTGCTGGAGGCGGGCTTTCAACGGCACGTCACTAAGCCCATCGATCCGGTTGATTTGGTCAATGCCATCTCAGAGGTGATCGAACCCCCCGCTTAGCTCTTATTTTAGAACTAGCGCACCGGTCGGGAGACACCGTGAACTACCAACAGCGCCTCTGGCCAGCTCCTTCGATTTACCGAGCAGCTAAAGCCGCAGCCGTTTTTGTCGTCGCAGTTGGCTGCCTAGTCTTAATCGGCTGGCTGCTAGACATCAACCTGTTTAAGACCGTGCTGCCGGGGCTGGTGAGCATGCGGCCCACCACGGCCCTAGGGCTGATGCTGGCAGGCACGGCGCTGCTGCTGCTGAGCGAACCGACAACGCCTAAACGGCACCAGCTGGGTCAAATCGCTAGCCTGGGCGTGATCGCCATTGGCCTGACGACCCTGATCAACTACGTCTCTAACTGGCCCCTGGAGATCAACCCTCTATTTTTTACCCACTATGTCGACTTTATTCCTTCTGCCCCAGTAGGCCACATGTCGCCTTTGACTGCCATTTGCTTTGTCCTATTGGGCAGCGCCCTGGGCATCAGCAGCACTCGCCGTCAGTGGCGCAGCAATCAGGAGCGCTGGGTGGAAATCTTGGCGCTGGCCAGTAGCCTGATCGCAGCCCAGGTGATTGTTGCCTACCTGTATCACGTGCAGCCGATCATTCGGTTCACTGAGTACCCGCAGATGCCCTTACACGGGGCTATCTCGTTTTTGGTGCTGGCAGCGGGAATTGCTTTAGCTCATCCACAGCGAGGCTTTGTTGGCATTATGACAGCAAACAGTGCTGGGGGAGCGGTGGCCCGCCGCCTGCTGCCCGCTGCGATCGCAGTCCCTCTGGTTCTAGGCGGATTACGCATTATCACGGCCCGCATGGGTCTGTTTGAGCCCGACTTTGGAACGTCGCTGCTGGCAGTCCTGCATGCCCTGATCTTTTCTGGCATTGTCGCCTGGAATGCCCGGCAGCTGCACCGCATAGACCTGCAGCGACAGGCGGCCCTGAGCGCCCTGGCTCAGGCCAATGCCGATCTAGAAGAGCGAATTGAAGAGCGCACGGCCCAGCTACAGGCCGCCAATGAGCGGCTGAACCTGGCCACCGATGGCGCAGGCATGGCCACCTGGGACATAAACCTGCAGAGCGGTACGGCCCTATGGTCGGCCCACGCCTTTGAGCTGCTGGGCTATGAGCCAGTCGCCAGCGGCGAGGCCACCTGGGAAATGTGGCAGAGCCGCATTCACCCCGACGACCGAGATCGGGTTTTGCAGGGCCTTCGGGCGGCCCAGCAGGCTCACCAGCTCTACTATCCAGAGCACCGCATTATTCGAGCAGACAATGGGCAGCTTGTCTGGCTGCGCATGTTTGGGCGGTTTCTCTATAGCCCAGAGGGGCAGGCCAGCCGCCTTGTGGGCATTTTCTTTGACGATACCGAGCACAAGCAGACCCAGGAGGAACGCGATCGCTTTTTTACCCTGTCGCTCGACATGCTCTGCATCGCCGGTACCGATGGCTACTTTAAACAGATCAACCCCGCCTGGGAAGCCACCTTGGGCTACAGCCAGGCAGAGCTACTGGCCCAACCCTATCTCAGCCTAGTACACCCCGACGATCGAGCAGAAACCTCTGCAGAAGCAGGGAGCGTATCCGAGGGAGGGGCCTCTTTCCGCTTTGAAAATCGCTACCGCTGCAAAAACGGTTCATACCGGTGGCTTTCTTGGTCGTCGGTCTTAAATGCCGAGACTGATTTAATTTATGCAGTCGCGCGGGACATCACAGTTCAAAAGCAGGCAGAGCAGCAGCTAGCGGAGCAGGCCGCTACCCTACAGAGACAGGCTGATTTGCTGAATTTGGCCTATGAAGCTATTTTCGTGCGCAGTCAGCAGGGCACCATTACCTACTGGAACCGGGGAGCGGAGGCCCTGTACGGCTGGTCGCAGCAGGAGGCGCTAGGGCGCGACCCCCACCGCCTGCTGCAGACCCAAACGCTAGGCTCTATCAGTAGCCTCAATGCCCTGGTGCTAGAGCAGGAGCACTGGCAGGGCGAACTCAAGCACACCTGTAAAAACGGCCAGCAGATCATCGTTGAGAGCCGTCAGGTGTTAATTCGCGATGAGGCGGGCCGCCCCACTGGTTTTTTGGAAGTCAATCGCGACGTTACTAAGCGCAAGCAGATCGAGCAGGCACAACAGCAGCTAGCCACCATTGTTGAAAATAGCCCTGACTTTGTGGCCACAGCCGATCTCGATGGGCAGCTGCGCTACCTCAACCCGGCAGGTCGGGCCCTGGTCGGCCTAGAGCCCACCGCGCCGATTCATCAGCTCAACGGCACGGACTTTCACCTGCCAGAGCGCAAATCCTTTATGGAAAATCAGCTGTTAGCTACGCTGCTAGAGCAGGGCGTATGGCAGGGAGAAACCCTGCTGCGGCACTTCCAGACGGGCGAGCTGATTTCGGTGTATCAAACGGCTTTTGTCAATCGCGATCGCAAAACCGGCGACCCTCTAAGTATTGCCACCGTCATCCGCGATATTCGAGAACGCAAGCAGGCAGAAGCCAATCTGCGCGAAAGTGAGCGGCGCTTTCGCACGGCCATTCTCTATGCGCCCCTGCCTATGATGCTGCACGCTGAAGATGGCGAAGTCGTCGAAGTTAACCACTCCTGGACCGAGCTATCTGGGTATGCCCCCGAAGAAATTCCCACCATCGCAGACTGGACCGAACGCGCATACGGCACCCGCCAAGAAGTTGTGCAGGCAGATATTGAGCATCTGCACCACCTTGATCACAGGGTTTCAGAAGGCGAGTACCCAATCAAAACTCGTTCGGGTGAAACTCGGATTTGGGACTTTTACTCCGCCCCCTTAGGCCACCTCTCCGACGGCAGAAGTTTGGTGACCAGTACAGCCATTGATGTTACCAGTCGCAAGCAGGCAGAGACAGATTTACAGCGTTCGCTCAAGGATCTAGCCGACTTCAAGTTTGCCCTTGACCAGTCTTCGATTGTCGCTATGACCGATGCCGAAGGCATCATTACCTACGTCAACGACAAGTTCTGTGAGCTGTCGCAGTACGCTAGGGAAGAACTCATCGGGCAGAACCATCGCATCATTAACTCCCACTATCACCCCAAGGAATTCTTTCGCCAGATGTGGGCCACGATCGCAGTCGGACAAGTGTGGCAGGGAGAAATCAGAAACCGAGCCAAAGACGGCACCTTTTACTGGGTAGCCACCACCATTGTGCCCTTGCTCAACGCCCAGGGCCGACCCTACCAGTACATTGCAGTCCGCTCCGATATCACCACCCGCAAGACAGCAGAAGCGGCGCTGCAGCAGCTCAATATTACCCTGGAGCAGCGGGTCGCCAAGCGCACAGCCCAGCTGCAGGAATCTAACCGCGACCTAGAAGCCTTTTCCTACACGGTAGCCCACGACCTACGGGCTCCGCTGCGGGGCATTCAGGGATTTGCCCAGGCGCTGCTAGAAGACTACGGCAACCGGCTAGACGAAACGGCTCAGGAATACATCGAGAGCATTTTTGCCGGCACCGATCGGATGAATCAGCTGGTCGATGACCTGCTGACCTACAGCCGCCTCAGCAGCGAGCAAATCCACCTGACAACCGTTTCCCTAGCCTCGGTGGTCACGGCGGCCCAAGCCCAGCTAGCGGCGGATCTGCGCCAGCAGCAGGCCCAAATCACCATCGTCCAGCCGCTGCCCAGCGTAATTGGGCAGCGGCCCATCCTGGTACAGATAGTGGTCAATCTGCTGTCAAATGCAGTTAAGTTTGTAGCTCTCAGTAAGCAGCCCCAGGTGCGGATATGGGCAGAGGTGCTGACAGAACCAGCCGCTGGAGAAGCCTCCGGCCCTCCGTCTCCTCCTCGAGTGCGTCTTTGGGTCGAGGACAATGGTATAGGCATAGAGCCAGAGTATCAAGAGCAGATATTCGGCGTTTTTGAGCGGCTGCACAGTCGAGAGGCCTATCCAGGCACGGGCATTGGGCTGGCGATTGTGCGAAAAGGTGCAGAGCGCTTAGACGGACAGGTTGGCGTCGAGTCTGCCCCTGGCCAGGGCAGCCGGTTTTGGATTGAGCTACGGGGAGGGCAATGAGCAGTTTACATCAGGCCACCATTTTGCTGGTGGAGGATGATCCGGGCGATGTCTTTAGAATTCAGAGGGCCTTTCGCAAAGCCAATGCAGTCACCCCGCTAGAAGTGGTCACCGATGGGGAGCAGGCGATTCACTATCTTCAGGGGCAGGGCGTTTATCAAGATCGCGAGCGCTACCCAGTGCCTATCCTGGTGTTGCTTGATCTCAAGCTGCCGCGCTACTCTGGCTTTGAGGTTTTAACCTGGCTGAGAGGCGAGACTGCCCTAAAGTACTTGCCGGTGGTGGTTCTTACCTCCTCTGAATATCAGGTCGATATTGACCGCGCCTATGCCCTAGGAGCGAATTCTTACCTGGTTAAGCCCCCCGATACCGACGGGCTGTTAGAAATGGTAAAAGCCGTCGATTTGTTTTGGTTGATCTTCAACCGCCCCCCCCAGATGGGCATTAGTTGAGTTGTTTTGGTGTGTAACAGGAATGACCCGGCAGAAAACAGTTTTGGTTGTGGAAGATGACGCCCCTGACCTATTTCCCCTAAAGCGCGCTTTCCGGCAGCTAGACCCAACGTTTGATCTAAAGGTCGTAGAAACTGGGCAAGATGCTGTGCGCTACCTGCAGGGCGAAGGGGCCTATCGCGATCGCAATCAATATCCCCTGCCGCTGCTGACCGTTTTGGATCTCAGGCTGCCTGGCATGTCTGGTCTAGACCTGCTCAAATGGATCCGGCAACAGCCCCAATTTGCCGATCTGCCCGTCATTGCGCTGACGGCCTTTGGTAACCGCGACCTGCCCCGCGCCTATGATTTAGGCATCAATTTTTACCTGCTCAAGCCTGCCGAAGCCCACTCACTAGCCGAAGTGCTGCAGGCCCTTGACCTGTACGAAGAAGGTTGATTGCTAGGGCCATTCCTCACAGCTATTTTCGCTTGGGTTCGCCACCCATCTACCTCCCACTCATCTATAGCTGTCGCCACATAGCTTAGGACATCCGATTTTTTGGGGGTGTGGGGGCGCAGCCCGCAGCCAGGAGTTCCACCCCTGCACCCCTCCTAACACCAGTGGCTATCGCTATACCTATTCTGTGGCTTACTAATTGGAAAATCGCTGTGGAGCACACTCGTATCCCTTTACACAATTTTTACCTTCATTGTCGTCTAGCTGACATGCCTTGAGCCAGCTAGGGGTGCTAGATTTCTAGGGGCAATTACGGATACAGCAAAAAACGCAGAAACATGACCTGTTAAGCTCGCTTCCCGGCCAATACTGCACAATATGCCCGCTTAGGGCGCATTGCTCTGCAACAGCAAGTTCACCCCTGCAGATCGGGCAGGGAGCAAGGCTCAAGCTTCCTAAAAGACCTCATTAGCTTTGAGAGAGGGGTTTCGGGTAGCGCCCAGCGATTTGGTTGGCGCGTATTTGTCCTGCCCTTAAATCCTTAATGAGTTCATTTGGGCGACTTTGTCATGCGCGTGTTTAGCCTTTCACCCACCAGTTTTAACCCCTATGCCAACGACGCTCAACCTGACGGTACCTGAGGGCGCGCTTGCCCTCAGCAATCCCTATTCCCAAGATTTCAATGCTCTAATCAGTGCTGGGACAGCCACCTGGGTAGACAACTCAATCAACGGCTGGTACACCGCCAGAACCGGAAACGGAACTGCGATCGCTGCCTCTACCGGGAGCAACACCGCAGGCAATCTGTATAGCTTTGGCTTAGACGCAGACCGGGCACTGGGCTCACTCGGCTCTGGCAATGCCGCCGCAGGCAACTTCTTCTGGGGTGCCCGCTTCTTCAACGACACAGAGAGCACGATTGACACGCTCTACGTCAACTATGTGGGTGAGCAGTGGCGGAGCAGCGCCGCCGCCGCCCAAACCGTCGATTTTCAGTATCAAATTGGGGCAGCCGGGCTCACCAGCGGCACCTGGGTCAACTTCGACCCTC
Source organism: Cyanobacteria bacterium Co-bin13 (assembly GCA_014534385.1). Lineage (GTDB taxonomy): Bacteria > Cyanobacteriota > Cyanobacteriia > Phormidesmidales > Phormidesmidaceae > JACVSF01. The sequence continues at coordinate 391 of JACVRP010000070.1, read as the reverse complement.
TCGATTTCACCAGCCCGGTCACCGGGGGAACGGCAGGTGCGCTCAACGGCAACCTGAGCCAAAACCGCACCCTGATCTCTGGCAACCTCACAGGTCTGTCGCTCGCGCCGGGTGAGGAAATCTGGTTCCGCTGGGCTGATCCGGATCATCCCGGCACCGATCATGGCCTGGCGATCGATGATGTCCAGGTTTCGGCCAGCCCGCTTTCCGGCATCACCATTGCTGAATCGGGTGGAGCCACCACGGTAAACGAAGCAGGTGAGACGACAGACACCTACACAATTGCGCTCAACACCCTGCCTAGCGCTCCGGTGACAATTGCGATCGCAGCCCCCGATAACCAGACTCGCCTCAGCAGCGACGGCATCGGCTTCGCCGCTTCTATCACCCT
>JACVRP010000563.1 GCA_014534385.1 Cyanobacteria bacterium Co-bin13 | reverse complement strand
TCCCTGCACCCTGCCCTCTCTAACGCACCTCGCTGAAAAAGCCATGCATCTGGGAATGCAGGAGGTGCAGCTGCAGACTTGGGGTGATGGCGAAGCCATGGTCAGTACTGGGCTAGCGCTGGCTGCGATCGCACCTCAGGTTGTCGTCAAAGTACCCATTACCGCCCCCGGCACCGCCGCTGCTGCGCGTCTAATTGCCGCGGGCGTTCGGGTAACGCTAACCGGCGTGTATGCGGTGCATCAGGTGCTGATCGCGGCAGCCCTTGGCGCAGAATACACCGCGCCCTACCTGGGTCGAATCAACGACCTAGGGCGCAATGGCCGCGAAGACTTGGCCCAGATGCAGCGAGCGCTAGACGGGGTGCAAAGCCCTACCCGAATTTTGGCAGCCAGCATTCGCAGCCCCGAAGATTTGGCCTATCTGGCAGCCCAGAGGCTAAACACCTTTACGATTTCAGCTGCGATCGCAGCCCAACTCTTCGAGGTCGAGGCCACTCAGTCAGCGGCCGCTGACTTTGAGCGGGCAGCCCGCGTGATGGGTGCTTAGGCGCTGGGTTGTTCTGTGGCAGCGCTCAGCTCCAGGGTGGGCGAACCCCGCCGAATGGCTCGCTCCAGCAACAGGTTGAGCACCGTACGCACGGCAATAATCACAGAAAGACGGGCGATATCGTCCCACTGGCTAGAAATCATCGTCTTGAGGATGCTGGCCCCCACCAAAAAGCTTAGCCCTAGCGAGAAGGCATAGCCCATCGTCAACCGGCTGTGCTGAAACGCCTCCGAGGTCTTGCCCTGAAACACCCCTTCTTTGAGGTAGATCACCATGGCCCGCACCACGCCGATCAAGATGACAACCAGAGCCAGCAGCTGACAAGTACTGGTTAAAAAGCCATTCAAGACCCGTACCGTGAGGGCCATATTCTGGCTGAGGGCTTCGATACTCATAGTGTTTTTGACTGATGGCACGTGAGATCAGGCTGCAATAGTCAAAGGCTGGCCCTTGAAAACCGTCGCAGTCCTTATAGCACCCTAACCTGCCTGAACAAGGACGACCTAAATCCCGCGTTTACATCCACAACATCGCCTCTTGGGGCCGTTTAGGGCAGCAGGAATTGTACACCGGTGGACTCTTCAACAGCCTAGCCTCAAGACCTGTAAATACTCGTAAACCTGGGCATATAAACTATCAAGACGGCCGAGCAAAGAGGGCAGGTGGTCAATCTTTTGCGATCGCAATTGCCGGGCGGTGCTGCAGCCAGGGTCTAGCCTGCTCAATTTGTGCCGCCAGGGAAAACAAAGTTGTTTCGTCTGCTGGGCGGCCCACGAGCTGCACGCCAATGGGGACGCCGTTAGGGCCAAACCCCGTAGGCACTGCCAGGGCTGGTTGACCGCTGGCATTAAAGGGGGGGCAGGGGGCAATCCAGTTAATCACCTTCTCTAGGATCTGGCTGGACCGCAGATTGCGCCATTCCCCCACCCGAATAGTCGGATGCATGTAGACCGGCAGCACCACCGCATCGTAGGGCTGACAGGTTGCTACAATCCGGCGCGATACCTGCTGCAGCTTGGCAACGGCCCGCAGGTACTGCCCACTGCGAACCCGGTAGGCGCGCCAGAAAAGCCAGCGATTCATCTTTTCCATCACAATCCAGGGCACGCCAACTTCGGCCAAAACGCACTGCCAGACCACCACAAAAGGCTCAATCAGATCGGTTAGGTCAGGCATTGCAATTTCTTCGGCATGGTGGCCCAGGTCTTCTAGAAGCTGCACCGTGTCGTAGACCGTCTGCCGACAAATGGGATCGGCCTCACCAATCGGCGGCAGCTTAGTGGCAAAGCCAATCCGCAGCGGTTTAGTAGGTGGATTGACAGCCGCTAAAAAGCTGGGGTCGGGGTCGGGCAACCAGTAGGGATCGCCCGTTACGTAGCCGCTGAGCACATCTAGCAGGGCGGCGGTATCGGCTACAGTGCGGCCCAAGGGTCCGTTGATAGCCAGCCCATTGAGCCGTTCGCCCACTGGGCTAAAGCTGATCCGGCCTCGGGCGGCCTTCATACCCACCAAGCCGCAGCAAAAAGCCGGTCCCCGAATGGAGCCGCCGCCGTCTGACCCCTGTGCGATCGCACACAGCCCTGCCGCCAGCGCCGCCGCTGAGCCGCCGCTGGAGCCGCCGGGGGTATAGTCGAGGTTCCAGGGGTTGCGGGCAGGCGGGAAGCCGGGCGGTTCGGTGTAGGGCAGCGACCCCATTTGAGAGGTCGCGGTTTTGCCCAGGATGATAAATCCGGCCTGCCGCAGCTTGGTCACGATGTAGTCATCCTGCTCGGCAATGCGATCGCAGGCCGCCTTAATGCCATAGGCGCAGGGCACACCTGCCACCGTGTTCAAATCCTT
>JACVRP010000354.1 GCA_014534385.1 Cyanobacteria bacterium Co-bin13 | reverse complement strand
GCTCCAACCAGGGCACTCCGGCATAGCGCTTTTCCTTCAGCACCGAGTCGTAGTGGGTCACGATACGGCCTGCGGAGGCGTTGATCAGCACCACCTCATCGTGGGAGATATCTCGAATGCCAACCTGCACCAGCTTACTCATCTGCGGCAGCGCCAGCGCATTATTCATGATCGACGCATGGGAGTAGCGAAAGCCCTGATAGGCATCGCGCAGATCGGCGTGGGCATCGATGTGCAAAATGCCAAATTCGGGCGTTACCTCCGCCAGCGCCTGCAAAGCCCCCAGCGGCACACTGTGGTCGCCGCCAATCACGGCAACCCGCTTGCCCGCCGCTAGAGCCGCTTTGGTCTGCTCATAGAGCCACTGGTTGACCCCCTCACAGGCCCGGTTGATCGTCGCCAGGGTTTCCGACAGGGCCGCATCGCTGGCAATAGCGATGCCCTTTTCGGTGGCTTCGATAATGCGGGCAGCGTGCGATCGCATCTCCCCGTTCTGCGCCAAAATCCACCCCGGAATTTCCGGCATAAAGATCCCCTGCTGCCAGCCATCGGGATTGTCGAGGTCAAACAGGTCAAGCTGGGGCGAGGCCTCTAGCACCCGGTAAGGCCCCTGGGCTGTGCCCTCGTGGTACGACACCGTCACTTCCCAGGGCACCCCCAGCACGATAATGCCTGCTGAGTCGTAGTCAAACGGCAACCCGTAGAGATTGCCGTTCTCCAGACCGACGCCGCTGGGGTTGAAGCTTGCAATGATCTCTTCGCGACTAGCCATTCAGCATGTTCTTGATAAACGTCGGCAGGCAAAATGCCGCCTGATGAATATCGGCATTGTAGTATTGCAGGTTGTTATTGACTGCAAACTCAGCCGCGCGGCTGCGATCGTGGTCGCTGCTGGGGTGCGCCCCACCCTTAGAAGCATAGGTAAAGCTCCACATCCCCGTCGGGTAGGTGGGGATAAAGGCCAGATAGCAGTGCACATGCTCCTGCCCAAAGATTCCCTTGAGGCAGGCATTCATGTCTACAAACGCCCGCTGGTTAAACCGGGGCGACTCGCTCTGGGCCGTCATCACCCCGCCGGGCTTAAGGCAGCGGTAGACATCCTTATAGAAGTCCACGCTGAAGAGCCCTTCGGAGGGGCCAACCGGGTCAGACGAATCCACCACGATCAGGTCGTAGACCTCAGAGGGAGACTCGCGCACAAACTTGATGCCGTCATCAATGTGCAGCTCCAGCTTGGGGTGGTTTAGCGCAGAAGAGAGCGTCGGCAAAAACTCTTGAGAGGCTTTGACCACCACCTCATCGATCTCCACCATCGTCACCTTTTCGACATCGTGGTGCTTGAGGATTTCTCGCACGCTGCCGCCATCGCCGCCGCCAATTACCAGCGCGTTCTTAATGCTGGGATTCAGCAGCATCGGCACATGGATGATCATCTCGTGATAGGCATTTTCATCCTTCTCACTACACATCACCATGTTGTCTACGGTCAACATTTTGCCGTACTCAAACGTGTCGAAAATCTCAACCGTCTGAAAGGGAGACTTTTCGCGGAAGATGCGATCGCCCTTGTGGCGAATCGACAGCGCAATATTCTCGTTGCGGTCGGTAAACCAGACGCTGCGGGTGAGCTTGGGCGTCACCAATTTTTGGGTCGCCTCATCGCGCAAGTCACCCAGATCCACCGGGCTCTTTCTAACAGCTCAAGCTGGCCGCGATTCAGCTCAATCGCATTACCATGCTCTGCCTCAAACGCCCGCTTCAGCACATCGTAAGACACCCAGGGATTGACCGAATCGCCACAGGTAAACAGGTCTACCGCCGCATAGCGATATTCCGGCCAGGTGTGGATGGCTAAGTGGCTCTCTTGAATCACCACCACGCCCGACACACCAAAGGGCGAAAAGTGGTGAAACACCGAGTTGATGATGGTTGCGCCCGCCTCCGCCGCCGCCGCCAACATGCTGCTCTCAATGACGGGAACATCATTGAGAATTTCGGTGGAACAGCCATAGAATTCCACCAGGATGTGTCTGCCCAGAGAGTTCATGCCCAATTTTTGTCTCCAATAATCTGAGTGAAGTTTACAAGCATACAGAGCCGATAACCCACAGCTAAGCTGGGAATCCGGCAGTCTAGACGCAGTTCAATCAAAAAGAGTTAGCTCAGGTTAAGGAATGCCCTAAGCAAACTCAAAACCCCTGTGAAGCGATACCCGAAAGGATTGCTTTGAGGATTACCTTTAAAAGCCTCAGAGAAGCAGACGTTTAAGAAGCGCGATCTGCTTAAAAAATCTATGTGTTTTAGACAACACTAAAAGCAATTTGGGTGGGGTCTTTTATACTGCACGCCAGTTTACTAGTTTACAGGGATAGCCCCCCTTTGTGTAAGGTTTCTTGAAGGATTCAGCGGGATCGCTAGAATGAAGGCAAGCTTGGACAACTCGCATGAGCCAGCTCAATACTCAAACACCCATCCACACCTGGGTCTTCGCCACTTGGGAGGACTACTTCGCAGCGTTTGCTAATCCAGCCTTTGAGCAGGCAAAAGGCGATTACTACGCGGGTCGGATGAGGCTGGAACCACCTGTAGGGGTTGCCCAGTCACGAGATCATGCGCTGAGGTATCTCCTCCGTGGGAAAAACCGGGTTCTTCCTTGCAGGCATAGTTAAACTTTGCGCAGCCGCAGAATCCCGGTCTTTGGGCTCTCCCTGCAGCGACTCCTCCACGAGAAATGTAGGATGGGCAAAGCAAAGCGTGCCCATCATTAACTATCGCCTTTTAGAAGATGGGCACGGGCTTTGCCCTTTGCCCATCCTACGAGGGCTTCGCGCAGAAATGTAGGATGGGTAAAGCAAAGCGTGCCCATCATTAACCATCGCTATCCTGTTCGCTGACCAGCAGTTTTTTATGTCGCGATCGCACCTAACCCGCCGCCTCACCCAAGCCTACAGCGTAGCCGCCCAGGCCAATGCAACTGGGCAAAGCACTGAAGAAATCCTGGCAGGCTCCCCCGCTGCATCCCCCTTGCCAAAGCAAGATCTTCCCGCTGCGACTGCACAGTCATCCCAGGAGTCAGCGGCTGGACGCGCATCTGTTCTGGTGGTCGGGGCTGGGCTGGCCGGACTCGTAGTCGCCTACCGACTGCGGCAGGCGGGCATTCCCGTAGACGTGATCGAGGGACGCGATCGCATTGGCGGTCGCATTCTCAGTATGCAGAACGTTTTAGGGACCGGGTTAACGGCAGAGATGGGCGGCGAGGTCTTTGACTCGGTGCACACCTGCTGTCTGGGGCTAGCAGCAGAACTGGGCCTGCCGATGGTAGACGTCTATGAGCTGTTGCCCCCAGATGTGCAGCCGACCTACTTCTTTGAGCGGCAGTCGGTTGGGCTAAACGACCTGATAGCACACCTGCTGCCGCTCATTCCCAAGCTGCGGCCCGACCTGGCAGCGGTGCAGCAGTTTTTGCAAACTGGGTTGGTGACTGAGCGGGTGCAGGCCCTAGATCAGCTCTCGATTTGCGAGTACCTGATCAGCCTAGAAACCTCTCCCCTGCTGCAGGCGATTGTGCGGGTGGCCTACACGATTAAGTATGGGGTAGATGCCGAGGAGCAGTCTTGCCTCAATCTGCTGGCCTTTATCCAGCCCCAGCTCGGTGATTTTAACCTGTTTGGCAGCAGCGACGAGCGCTATTTCCTCAAGGGCGGCAATGGGCAGCTCACTCAACAGCTGGCAGGGGCGGTGGCCGACTGTATCGAAACCGGCACCGTGCTAGAAGCCCTACGCCAGCAGCCTGATGGTCGCTACCGGGTTAGCCTGAGATCGGGGTGGGGAACGTGCGATCGCACCTACGAGCGCGTTGTGCTCACCATTCCCTTCAACCTGCTGCGCCACATTCCCCTTGATGTAGAACTGCCGTCTCCTAAGTGGCAGGCCATCGATACCCTGGGCTACAACAGCCCTACCAAGCTGATTACTGCCTATCGGCAGAAGCGCTGGCTCACCCAATACCGCAACAATGGCCTGATTCTCACCGATCTGCCAATGCAAAATGCCTGGGAGAGCAGCGGCAGTCTGCTGTCTACTGAAACCGGGCTGTTAACCAACTACACGGGCGGGCGTCACAGCCAGCAGATGTCTCGCACCGATCTGGCCGTGCAGACAGGGTCGGTGGTGAGCGATCTGGATCAGATTTTTCCGGGGCTAATTGACGACTATCACAGTGCCGGAGCCGTTCGCAGCGATTGGCTCAGCGACGACTTTAGCCAGGCAGCCTACTCCTGCTACCGAGTGGGCCAGTGGACCACGCTCTACGGCAACGAAGGCGGGCGGGTCGGCAATCTGTTCTTTGCGGGAGAACACTG
>JACVRP010000561.1 GCA_014534385.1 Cyanobacteria bacterium Co-bin13 | reverse complement strand
GGAACCGTGCAGCGCACTTAGCAGAGAGCCGCCAAACACTCCGATCACGCCCAGCTGGGGGAAGGGGTGCATGAGGATGTTGTGCTCGGCCTGAAACACCAGCATGAAGTTGAAGGTGCCGGAAATGCCGAGGGGCATGCCGTCGGAGAAGGACCCTTGACCTAAGGGGTAGATCAGGAACACGGCAGTCGCCGCAGCGACGGGAGCCGAATAAGCGACGCAAATCCAGGGCCGCATCCCCAGCCGGTAAGACAGTTCCCACTCCCGCCCCATATAGCAGAAGACACCGATCAAAAAGTGGAAGATCACGAGCTGGTAGGGGCCGCCGTTATACAGCCACTCATCGAGAGAGGCCGCTTCCCAAATGGGGTAGAAGTGCAGGCCGATGGCGTTGGAAGAGGGCACAACAGCACCAGAGATGATGTTGTTGCCATACATCAGGGAGCCAGCAACGGGCTCACGAATGCCGTCGATATCAACGGGGGGCGCGGCTACAAAAGCAATCACAAAACAGGTGGTCGCAGCTAGCAGGGTAGGAATCATCAGCACGCCAAACCAGCCGACATAAAGCCGGTTTTCGGTGCTGACAACCCAGTTGCAAAACCGCTCCCACAGCCCGACGGTTCCCCGTCTCTGTAGGGTAGTTGTCATATTTACAAATTGAAAAAACTGCATTGAGACGCTAGCTAGAGGCGCTTGCCGGCTCCCTAGAGGATACGGACTGAAGCCGCAACGCCCTACTAACTAACTTGTTAGTTAATGTAAACAGTTCTTTCTGGTTTGTCAATAACTAACTAACTTGTTAGTTAAGAATCTGGAGACTACCGATATGGAACTGCCGCGCCTGGTTTACTTAAGCAGTCGTCGAGGACAGCTTAAAGTTCTTAACCTGAAGCCAAAGACTGTGGTCGGGCCAGAGGCTGCCGCTGTATCCTGGGTGAGGAGATTGAGTGGAGCGCCTTTGGCTAAGTCGTCGGCAAAATCAGGACGGTCGCCTTCCCGGCAGGTTCGAGATGCGGAGGCAACCAGGACCGCCATCCTCGATGCTGCGGAGGAAGAATTTGCCCGATTTGGCCTGAATGGAGCCCGGACAGAAGCGATCGCAGCCAAGACCGGCGTTACCAAAGCTATGATCTACTACTACTTCGGGAGTAAAGAAGACCTGTACCAGGAAGTCCTAAAGCGCCCTTTTGATGATTTGTTTAACTCGGTAGCGAATCTGTCGCTGGATGAGATGACGCCAGAGGCAGCCGTTGAAGCCCTGATTGAAGCTGCGATCGCTTATGAATCGTCTCACCCCTACCAGCAGATGATTCTGTTTCAAGAGGCGAGCCAGAACCAGGGTAACTATCTTAAGGATGCGGGGCTGAAGCCGATCTATGCCAAGATCATCGAACTTCTGGAGCGGGGCATGGCAGAAGGCAGCTTTCGCCCGCTGGATCCTTGGTTCACCGCGATTCAGATTGGCGGCGTCGTCAGCTTCTACTTCACTACCTACGAGAACATGAAGAATATTGCCCCCGACTGGTGGGATTTTCGCAACCCAGACATGATTGCTCGCCACAAGCGAGAAGCCATTCAGCTGGTGCTGCGGGGTCTTCGGGCTGACTGAGGGAGGTTAACGCTGCGCTGCTGTTAACTGCTGCTTTAGCAGCTCCAAAAAAGCGTAGATCACAGGAGCATGCAGCCCCTCCGCCACAATCGCGACGCCGATGGTGCGCGCTAGAGGCACGGGTAGGCTAAACACCCGTACCCCCTCTGGAATTGGCTGAGCCGCCAGCTTGGGCAGGATTGAGGCCCCTAACCCCTGAGCCACCAGCCCTACAATCGTGGCATCGGTTTCAACCTCGTAGGCCACCTTAAGCAAGTAGCCATAGCTCTGGGCGTGGGCATAGACCTGCTCCATCATGATGTAGTCTGCTGGGGGCATCACCAGGGGCTGAGCAGCTATATCTTCCCAGGTGAGCTGATCGCCCTTGGGCTTGAAGTTAGGTGGCAGGAGGGCGACAAACTCATCCTGTAAAACTTCCCTTGCCTCTAGCCCTGCTCCGGCGGGCAGAAAGGTAAAGCCGATGTCGGCCTGCTCTTCTCGCAGCGCCTGCTCGACCTGCCGGTAATTGTCATACTCCTGGAGACTGACCGCAATCTCTGGAAACTGCTGGTGAAACCGGGCGATTAGGGAGGGCAGCAGGTGGGTCGCCACGCTGCGAAAAGAGGCAATTCTCACATGCCCGCTCTCTAGCCCTCTAGCTGCATCTGCGGCTTTTTCAATAGCATCGGCCCGCTGCAGAATTTCGCGGGCATGCTCCACGATGCCTTTGCCCAAAAGCGTCAGACGGGCACCCTGGCGGCTGCGGGAGAACAATACTACGCCTAGGTGTTCTTCTAGG
>JACVRP010000291.1 GCA_014534385.1 Cyanobacteria bacterium Co-bin13 | reverse complement strand
GCCTCCCTGCAGCCTGGCATGGCTAAAAACACCTACGGCACCGGCTGCTTCATGCTGCTCAACACCGGAGAAAAGCCCATTACCTCCTACCACAAGCTGCTCACCACTGTAGCCTGGCAAGTCAATGGCCGCACCGACTACGCCCTGGAAGGCAGCGTCTTCATCGCCGGGGCTGTAGTGCAGTGGCTGCGTGACGGTCTGGGCCTGATCAAAAACAGCGAAGAGGTAGAAGCCTTGGCCTGCAGCGTGCCCGACAACGGTGGCGTCTACTTTGTCCCCGCCTTTGTCGGCTTGGGCGCACCCTACTGGGACAGCTACGCTCGCGGCACCATCACCGGCCTCTCTCGCGGCTCAACCGCTGCCCACATCGCCCGCGCCGCCCTAGAGAGCATCGCCTACCAAACCGCAGACGTGATCGACGCCATGCGCCAAGACTCAGAACTCCACCTCTCTGAGCTGCGAGTCGATGGCGGAGCCTCCCGCAATGACCTGCTGATGCAGTTCCAGGCTGATGTGCTGGGCGTGCCCGTCGTGCGGCCCAAAGTCACCGAGACAACTGCTCTGGGGGCAGCCTACCTGGCAGGCTTAGCCGTCGGCTTCTGGGAAAGCGAGCAAGAAATTGTCCAGCTCTGGCAAATGGACAAGCGCTTCGAGCCCACCATCAGCTCGGACCAGCGAGCCGCCCTGCGCGACTCTTGGCGGCTAGCCGTCGCCCAAGCCCGCCACGGCTAGCCGCGCGACAAGATCCGTAGATCCGTAGGATGGGCAAAGCAAAGCGTGCCCATCGCCCATCCCAGCAGAGTCCTTTGAAAGATGGGCACGGGCTATCGCCCTTTGCCCATCCTACCCGTGCTGCAAAAAACCCGGGGATCTAAACCCATCCACCCATCCACCCATCCACTCATCCACCCCCTCACCCCTCACTCTCCCATGAACACACCCCAAACCCGCCAAACCCTCCTTTCTACTCTACGCCAGCCCAATGAATGGGACTTCATCGTCATTGGCGGCGGCGCGACCGGCCTGGGCACAGCCGTTGAAGCTGCCAGTCGAGGCTACAAGACCCTGCTGCTGGAGAAATATGACTTTGCCAAGGGCACCTCTAGTCGATCAACCAAGCTGGTTCACGGCGGGGTGCGGTATTTAGCCCAGGGCAACCTGCCGCTGGTGCGGGAAGCGCTGCATGAGCGGGGTCTACTGCGTCGCAATGCGCCCCATCTAGTGCAAGATTTGGCCTTTGTGGTGCCCGGTTACGCCTGGTGGGCTCAGCTCTACTATGGAGCCGGGCTGAAGCTCTATGATTTGCTGTCGGGGCGGTTGAGCCTGGGGCATAGCCGCTTTTTGAGCGAGCAGGCCACGCTGGAACGGGTGCCCACGCTGAAGCAGCCGGGGCTGCGGGGGGGCATTCTCTACCACGACGGCCAGTTTGATGATGCTCGACTGGCGATTTCCCTGATGCGAACCTTTCAGGATCAGGGCGGTTTGGCGCTGAACTATGCTCCAGTGGTGGGTTTGATCAAGGCAGGCGATAAGGTGACAGGCGTTCGCGCTCAGGATGCTGAAACGGGAGAAACGGTTGACTTGAAGGGCAAGGTGATTGTCAATGCGACGGGCGTTTTTGTCGATGCGGTGCGGCGCATGGACGATCCGGCGGCTCAATCGATGCTGTCTCCCAGCCAGGGAGTGCATGTGGTGGTCGATCAGCGGTTTTTGCCCGGTCAAAACGCCATGATGATTCCTAAAACCGAAGATGGGCGGGTCATGTTTGCCCTGCCCTGGAATGGTAAGACTGTGCTGGGCACGACCGACACGCCTGTAGATCAGCCTGAATATGAGCCGCGACCTTTGGCGGAGGAGATTGACTTCATTCTGCGAACGGCAGGGCAGTATCTCACCCCTGCCCCGACCCGCGCCGATGTGCTGAGCGTGTTTGTGGGGCAGCGGCCTTTGGTTAAAGCAGATGATACAGAGTCCACCGCTGCTCTGTCGCGGGAGCACACAATTCGCGTTTCTAGCTCTGGCCTGTTGACGATAACGGGCGGCAAGTGGACGACCTACCGCAAGATGGGTGAAGACCTAGTCGATCAGGCAATTCAGCGGTTTGGCCTGCCCTCTCGGCCCTCCGTCACCCCATCGCTCAGGCTGCACGGCTGGACTGAAACGCCCGCCCCGGCTCCGTTGACTATCTATGGCAGCGATGCCGCTAGCCTGCAACAGCTGCTGGGGGCCGAGGTGCGGCTGCACCCGCGTCTGCCTTACGTGGAAGCTGAGGTGCGCTGGGCGGTGCGCTATGAGATGGCCCGCACAGTGGAGGATGTCTTGGCCCGCCGCACCCGCGCCCTGCTGCTCGATGCGGCAGCGAGCCAGGCGGCGGCTCCCCGAGTGGCCGCGATTATGGCAGAGGAGCTGGGGTTGGGGCCAGACTGGGTGCGATCGCAAGTGAGCACCTACCGCTCCCTTGCTGCCGGATACCTGCTGCAATCGCTGGAGGATGCCCCCGCTGCAGGCTCAGCTCCCCCAGCCGGTCAGCACCCTGGCCAGCAGCGAAACCGGGAGCTGGTCGGGTAGCGGTTTTCGACTCCTGCATGGTGTGTTGTCGCCTCGGCCAACGCACCAATTCGTTCTCCCCCAACCTCCCTGCGTCCCCCTGTCCCCGCGTCTTCCCTTCCTAATCCTTCTGCCCTAACGCGCTCCACATCCCGGCCTCACCGTAGAGTGCCGCATTGTTACCAGAGGCACTGGTCGTTTCCAAGCCGAGAAGGACTGAGGTAGAGCCAATGAAAACCGTTGCCGCCAAAATGCAAAGCAGAGTTGCCCAGGTGTCTATGCGGTGAGTCAAGCTGGGGGGCTGGGGTTCATAGGATTTCATAGGGCTAGATTCTGAGCGTTGGAACTCACATTATTCTAGCAATTCTGTAACTTTCAATACAGAAACTTCTGTCAATCCTTCATTTTCAAGAAACTCTATTGCGATCTATGCATCACTTGATGCAGGAATCGAATGGACAATTCCAACTCGAAATATAGCTTTGGCCAGAAAGTTTAGGAATCGCTCAAATGCCGATTTCAGATAAGCTTTCTGGCTCATTTCTGCTGCATAGGATGCGGTAAAGGCTGTAGCTGCTCGACGGCTCAAGAAGTCAAATTGCAGGAATTGCATTGACTAGATGCACAACCTTTATCAGCCGCGAGATTTTGTAATGACTTACACAAAGCGTCTCTCTAGAGATGATTAGGCTTGCTAAAAAGCAAGGCATGTCCTTGAGGGTTTGCGCTTTTGGGTTCTCAAAGACCTGTCAGCACGGTTAATTGAAAGCGGCTATTGAAACGGTCTTTTATCTAAACCCTAACCCGGTCAGCCTAGCTCTATTAAGAGCTTTTTTAATGTTTTCCATCCCAGAAGGCTGTCTTTGCTGAGGATTCGTTTTCCTAGAATTCTCCTGCTGATACGGATTGAGATGCTTAACTTTGGAGTTGATTTTTGATGGTTAAACTGTTGTCATTCACGGGCAGATACAAGGTCTTGCACCTGACCTGGTTTGCCTTTTTCCTGTCCTTTGTGGTCTGGTTTAACTTTGCGCCGCTAACAACAGCGATCAAGACCGATCTGGGCCTAAGCGATCCGCAAATGCGGACGATCGCCATCTGCAACGTTGCACTCACTGTGCCAGCTCGAATTATTATCGGCATGATTTTGGATCGATTTGGTCCTCGCCTTACCTACTCCTGTCTGCTGATCTATTCTGCTTTTCCCTGCATCGCTTTTGCATTAGCGCAGACCTTTGAGCAGATGGTCTATGCTCGACTGGCGCTGAGCATTGTGGGCTGCGGGTTTGTCATTGGTATCCGCATGGTGGCGGAGTGGTTTGATGAGCGCGAGATTGGTTTGGCGGAAGGAATTTACGGCGGCTGGGGCAACTTTGGCTCGGCTGGAGCGGCCTTTACGCTGCCTTCGATTGCTGCGGGACTAGGATTTTTGGCGGCTGGGCAGGTCAACTGGCGGCTTGCGATCGCACTCACCGGCATTCTTACTGCTATATACGGCGTCGTCTATTACTGCAACGTCACCGACACGCCCCCCGGCAAAGTTTATCAGCGGCCCCCCAGCAGCGCGGGTATGGAAGTCACCAGCAAGCGCGATTTCTGGTTTTTGCTGCTGATGAACATTCCCCTGGTAGGCGCTTTGGGCGTTATCTCCTGGCGCTTAACCAAGGTCGGGTTTATCAATACCAGCGTTCTACCGATTATTGCGCTTTTGCTGGTAGGCCTATTTCTGTTTCAGTCGTACAACATTTGGCAGGCCAACAAGCCGCTGATGACCGGAAAGAAGCGATATGCCCCCGCTGATCGCTATAGGTTCTCCCAAGTTGCCAACCTAGAGCTGGCCTATGTGGCCTGCTTTGGCTCAGAGCTGGCCGTGGTCTCGATGCTGCCTACTTACTTCGAGCGTGGGTTTGGGCTGGCTGCTGCCGCTGCCGGGGCCGTAGCGGGTATGTATGCTTTCATGAATATTGTGGCCCGCCCCGGAGGCGGCTGGATTTCTGACAAGATTGGCAGCCGTAAATGGACCCTGGCCGTCACCATTGGCGGTACCGGAATTGCCTACCTGCTGTTTAGCCTGTTTGGTCAGGGCATTCCCATTCTTTTCGTAGTGCTAATGACGATGCTGGCCTCCTTTTTTGTCATGGCGGCAGAGGGAGCAACCTATGCCATTGTGCCGCTGGTAAAGCCCCGCATTACTGGACAGATTGCGGGCAATGTCGGGGCCTATGGCAACGTGGGTGCAGTTGTTTACCTGACGATTTATAGCCTGCTGCCCCAGGGCGTAAATGGCGACCGGATGTTTTTTCAAATGCTGGGATGCGTCGCTTTGATCGTGGCCTTTTTGAATGCATTCACGCTGAAAGAAGTCACCGGATCCCATGCCCAAGTCCCTGCTTCTTTGCCTGCTCCCGTGCCTGTGAAGCAGGGGGAAGGCTATTGATTCTCTTTACTGAAGCCTTTGGACGGGTTCGGTCTGGCTTCAAACTACGTTTAGATCCTTACCTCAGAGGTTGTTTGAGAAGTGCCACAGCTTACTCGGCTCCCCCCTGCCCCCCTTGGAAAGGGGGGTGTAAAGT
>JACVRP010000023.1 GCA_014534385.1 Cyanobacteria bacterium Co-bin13 | reverse complement strand
CTCTTGAATCACGTCTTCAGGATCGCCGTCCTGGCTGTAGACCCGGGAGCGACCGTGCTCTGGCTCCATGTAGAACGTATTGCGGGCGATATGAGCACAGTGCTTACAGCCGATGCAGGTAATCTCATCTACATAGACACCCTTTTGGCGCAGCATGCCACCCAGCTCTGGCTCAAAGCCGGTGCGGTCTTCTTGTTCTCGCAGGTAGCCGCCCAGCTCCGGCTCTAGTCCGGTTGGCTGATCGCCCGAGCCCTCTGAGGTAAAGGCTTCTGGCGTAAATGATTGGGGGTCAAATGGTGCGTCCATCGCTAGCAGACATCCTATCGATTAACAGAGATCCGCTGACAGGCAGATCAGGCCGCTTACAAAACAGGGGGCCTATGCCCCCTGTCTCGATAGCCAAATTGGAGATGGGAGCTTTAGCCGTTCCAGCGCTGAACCACTAGACGGATTGAGCCGTCTTGGTTGACCTGCTGCTCAGAAACCTGGAAGCCCTGCCGGGAAGACTCGTTGAGCACAGTATGGAAGGCGTAGCGCTGAGTTATTTGGTTGAGAAACCCTTCTACGGTCAGCGGCTGCTTCCAGTACTGCAGGTCAGCAACCAGTTCATAGTCCTGGGTATCGCTGTTGCGGCGGAAGCCGATGTCGTAGCCGTTTTCCTGCTCGATAACAACGTCAGCTACCTGGGTCAGACCCTGATAGCCCCGTACCTCTACCGGGCCAGACTTCCAGTCAGTGCCCAGGTCGGTTAGAGCTGCCTGCAGGGACTCGAGGTTACGAATTTTGGTCTTAATCTGGCTAAAGTGTGACATGTTAACCGGGGTGAACTAGATAAATAAGGACTAAAACCCAATTACCACTCGCTGTAGGAAACCTGAGCCTGGGTCTGCTCGGAAACCACTTGAGTCACAGGTTGAGTGTAATAGTCAGACGTCATCTGCTGAGAAACTACATGACCGAGCTGCTCTTCGATAGCAGCAGTAACCTCCATACAGGAAGCCCCGACGATGCCCGTCACCATTTCCTTAACTCGTCCGTCAGGATAAATGATGAACTCAAGTGTTTCCATACAGCTTCTGAACCTCTACTGCTACTACGTTAAGTTCCGTAAACTGCGATGGCCTCTATCAATTGACTTATGGATCGAATTGTGTAGGCCTGAAACTTCTCTTAATCCTACTAGGCAACCTCAGGGTTATGAGTAAAGTTTCATTATGAAATTTAATGCAGCTTATTGAACTGGTGAGTCTGCACATCAACTAGATGTAGTTTCGCGTAACTTCAAGAAGCCGTCAAGCTGGAAAAACCGGGGAGGTCTCTAGTTGGGAGCCTGCAGCCGCTATTTAGGCGGATCCAAAGCCACATTTCTTAATGAAATGCTGGTTGGGTATCTAGCAACTGAGGGTTACTGCTGCAGTTGAGCCTGACTAAGCTCCCTTAGCGGACGTTTGATATGCCAAATCTATCTAGAAAGCTGGAGGTTATCCCTGGGGCAAAACTTCAGCCGTAGATTGGACAAGGAACCGTTTCTAGAGCGCAGTTTCTAGCGGGTTGACGACTGGTAAGGCAGTATTGCCCTCCTGAAGCTTACGTGACGATAATTCGCGTAACGATAGTTTCTGATATAGATTCCTGCTTGTAACTCTCCCTTGAGAGTGATTGAGGGCAGGTCTGAACCACTTAGGGTGTTAGCAGTAGAGCCCGATTAACGCCACTTTGAGCACCCGTCTACGCACAACTTTTCAAACAAAAGTAAAGCAGGCTAATCAGCTGCTGTTTTGCGATCGCACCGCCAAGCAGCTCAATTCGCCTTTAGCCTACTTCCAGCCCCAGCCGATTGCCGGGTACATCGGGTTTTTAGGGCACCAGAATTTGGGAGATGAGGTCTTATTCGACGCCTTCAAAACGCTGTTTCCAGCCCTGCAGCTGTTGGCCTACGACGGCGCGGTTGACCAGGTCCACAATCCGCCCTTCAGCTATTACCCGGCTGAGCTGGCGCTCTACCGTCGCATGATCAAACCAGGCCCTTTTTACGACCTGGTTTTTTTAGGCGGGGGCACGCTGATCAACCGCCGCCAGTATCTCAGTCGCTTGAGCCATGCTCTGCAGCAGCAGCACCGCTGCGTCGTCTTTGGCACGGGGGTAGCCGACCCTGCGTTTTGGCATGAGCAGGACCGCAGCGAAGACTTTCTGCAGCAGATCAAGCAGTGGATTCCCGTCTTAAAAGATGTCGCGGTAGTGAAGGTTCGGGGCCCGCACTCGGCCCAAATTTTGGCCAGCTATGGGCTGCCCCGGCCTGAATTTATTGGCGATCCGGCTCTGTCTACGTGCCGTCCCCGAGCGCTGCCCCACGTACGCATGGGCACAATTGGCCTCAATGTGGGCAGCCACGGCACTCTTTGGGGCGACCAGGAACGGGTTTATCAAATTGCTACCGAACTGGTGCAGCAGCTAATCGATAGAGGCTGGCGAGTTGAGCTGCTGCCGTTTGATCCGGGCGACCTTAAGATCAGCCGATCTATTGCTCAGCAGTTTAAGCCAAATCTTGTGACCCTTTGGCCCCATTTTTACCAGACGGATTTGACCCTAAGAAGGATGCAAAGCTATGACCTGGTGATCGGGCAGCGGCTCCATTCCGTTGTGCTGGCCTGTGGCTGTGGAGTACCGTTTGTGGCGTTGAAATACGCGCCTAAGTGTGATGACTTTCTAGCCTCAGTTGACTGTCAGGAGTTTTCGGTCAAAACAGACGCGCTCGATCTAGATCAGCTGCTGTCTCTAGTCAGCCAAATTGACAGAAACTACGACGTCCGCTGTCAGCATTTAACCGCTGTGGGCAACCGCTACCGAACCCTACAGCAGCAAACGGCACAGGCCATTGTAGAGGGCAGTTTAGGATGCGAGTAACCTTTGTCACTGGGGCCTACCGCCCCGACCGCTGCGGCGTGGCTGACTACACGGCTCATCTGCGATCGCACCTCTCCAAAAAAGGAATTGCTTCTACCGTCCTCACCACCCACGCCGCTGCCCAGGCAGCCAACGACCCCAGCGTGCAGGGCGCGGTCGAGCGCTGGACGTTGGCCAGCCTGCTGCCCCTGACCCGCAAGATTCTAACGATTGAAACCGACATTCTGCACATTCAGCACGCGGCGGGCAGCTTTGAATTTCAGCGGCCCATCTTTTTGCTGCCAGCGCTCTTGAGGCGGTTGGGCTACCGGCAGCCGATTGTAACGACCGCCCACGAATATGGCTGGTGGGAGTGGCAGCCCCGCTGGCTGCCCGGCCCGGCCCTGGAATTTCTCAAGCAGTGGGGCCAGCAGCGAGGCTGGTGGGATCGAGAAGATGGCTTTTTGCTGACCGGCAGCGAGGCCATCATCACCACCAACGACAACATTGCCCGCATCATGGGCGAACGGCTGCCAGAACGGCGCGATCGCATCTACCCCATTCCCATTGCTGCCAATATCGAAGTCGCCCCCGTTGACACCCAAACCGCCCGAGAGCACCTGCGGCAGACCTACCATTGGCCCCAAACTGCGCCCGTCGTCGCCTTTTTTGGCTTCTTGCACCCAGTCAAAGGGCTAGAAACCCTGCTGCCCGCCTTTCAGCAGGTGATTCAGGTCCACGACCAGGCCCGACTGCTGCTGATCGGCGGCGTCGAAACCCTGGCGCTGCAGGGGCAAGATGCCCAAAACTACTGGGACAAGCTGCAGCAGCAAATCGCCGACCTCGGCCTTAAGGACCACGTTGCCTGCACCGGCTACAGTCCCGCTGAAGAAGCTTCCCGCTACCTGTCAGGAGCCGATATCGGCGTGTTGCCCTTTAACCCCGGCGTTACCCTTAAAAGCGGCTCCCTGCTGGCCCTGCTGGCCCACCGGCTGCCCACCCTAATTACCCAATCCGAGGAAACCGACCCCATTCTTACCACTGGAGAAGTGGTAGAAAGAGTGCCGCCGCGCCATCCAGATAGTCTAGCGGCAGCCCTCACCCGCCTGCTGCAGGACGCCGACGCTAGAACCTGCCTGAGCCAGAGCGGCTATGCGTTTGTACAGCGGTTTGGCTGGGATGCGATCGCGCAGCAGCATGGGGAGATTTATCGAAGTCTGGAGTAGAGGGGCAAGGGAGGTAGGGAAGCTAGGGGAGGCGCGTCTCATCCCACCTGCGCTCCCGCTTCCCATTGCACTTTTCAGCAGCCAAGTTGGCCCATTCCCGCCTTCGGGTTGGCAGGCAGCGGTCCAGAATAGCAGCGGCGGTTCTCCTATTCTGGGCAGTAATCCCACCTGAGGTTCCCCCATGATGACGACTGAACGCCCCACCCGCACCCTGACGCTAGTAGCGCCTGTTGCAGGTGCCTCTGCCCATGAGTTCGCAAGTCGCTCATGCTCCACCTTGAGTTCGCAGCAGGTGCTGCAGACAGTTGAGGCGGTGGCGCTGACAACCCTGCTCGACAGCTGGCAGGCCCTCAACTTAGACAACTATTTTGGTCAGGCAGCGGCAGAGGTGCGTTTCAAGGAAATGCTGCTGCCCTTCGTTTGGGTGGCGCGGCAGCAGCTGATTGCACGGGTGGGGGCAGCGTATCAGAGCATTCCCATGACAGCCAGGGCTAATCTGGAGCGAGAGCTGCTGGCCACCCTGGATGCGCTCTGCCAACAGGGCCTGCGGACATCCCAGTCCCCCCTAGATCAGAGAGAGCTGGAGGATGCCGTAGAGTACTACAGCCGTCGAGGTTGGCGGGTATTTTGCTGGACACACCCCGACCTGGCTGAGGAACTGGCCGAAACGCTGGTGGCCTGGGTGAACTCGGTAGCAAGGTTGTTGCAGGGCACGTCGCGGTTCTGACTTTGCACTTTTCGGCAAAGCCCTTTGCCAAAAGCTGCCGTTAATTTGTCCGAAAGCTCTGAGGTTAGAACGTGACTTCTCCTGTACGCTTCAAGACCATAGCCCGCCGCCAATTCCGGGTTGAGGGAGGAAACAGTGCTTTGAGTGAAACTGCCGACCCCTGCAGCAAGGCCAAATCAGTGCTGCGCTGGTGGTATCAGTATCAGACCCGACTGCTGATTGAGGAGGCCGACAACCTTCGCAATGGAGTTCTGCAGGATGTCTTTGCCTTGCGCCGCCACCTGGAGCTGGTTAACCAGCACGAAATTCAGGACCACGGCAATTCCTATGAGTCGTGCCTGCAGGAGGTTGAGCACATTTACAGGTCGCTTCAGTCCCTTAGCGATCGCATTAGCTCTCCCTACCTGGAAGAGTCGCTACCCCTGGCCCTGCAGCATTTTCTACAGCCCTGGCGATCTACGCTAAATTTACAGGCCGATCTAGGAGGCCTTTGGGAGACAGAGCCAATTGAGCACATTGCCGTGCTGCTGGCCCTACTCAATCAAGTGCTTCAGGCAATCGCCTCAACCCCAGCAGCCCCTCACCAGGTCAAAGTTTCCCTACAGCATCAGGCCGCTGCTAAAGCCTTCACGCTGCGGGTGGCCTATCCCCAAACCCTGCCCCAGTCCCTTATCCACCTGAGCGCGTCAGAGGAGATGGCCGCTCTCCTGCAAACCTTTGAGTGGCTTAGCAGCGGGACCGCCCACCTGGACCACCAGCTCCACACCCTTACCTGGGAAGTGACATGGTAAGCCGTATCTAGGGCAAACTCGATTATTGTCAGAGAATTAGGGTGTAGGACAGCAGGGGCAAGGCAAACAGCAGCCTCAGGCAAAAGCCCTCCCCCAGCTTTCCCCTATCCCTCAAACCTCATACCCCTCACCCTCCCACCCCTATGCCAGCTCCTCAACCTAGAACTAAAATCCTCGTCGTCGATGATCACGAAGCAGTCCTCGGGGGTACGGTGGCCGCGCTGGAAAAGCAGTACGCGGGTGCTGATATTCGCACTGCCCGGACGGCTCAAGAAGCAGCAGACACGCTGGCGCTGGCGCTGCCCGATCTGCTGGTAATGGACCTGTCGATCCCCCAGAAGTCGGGCGAAACGGCTCAGACTGACACAGGCATTCAGCTGTTGCGATCGCTCATGCAGCGCTACCCCGATCTCAACATTGTGGTGCAGAGTGCCCACGTCAAGGCGTTGGTGCGGCTAAAGCCGATTATCGACACTCACCAGGCCGGCTTTACTATTGCCGATAAGAACCTGCCGCTGCGGGAGATGCTGACCAAGGTGGACTGGGCGCTGCAGGGGCTGATCTACACGCCCAGGGATATGCGCACCGGGCTAGAAGTCAAACCCGAGTGGCTAGATGTGCTGCAGCTAGCCTTTCAGGAGGGGCTGCAGGACAAAGCGATCGCAGATCGGATGAACGTCTCCGAGCGCACGGTACGCCACTACTGGACCAAAGTGCAGGATGCCCTGGATGTGTATCCTGAATCGGGTAAAAATATCCGCATTCAGACCGAAATTCGAGCCCGTGAAGAAGGGCTGATTGACTAAGTCATGGCTACTCAGCACAGGCTCCAGATTGGGGCGCTGCCGGGGCTGTCAAACTGGAAACGAAGCCTGCTGCCCGGTTTAACGGTGCTGGGGCTGGTGGTGCTGGCCCGGCTGCTGGGCCTATTTCAAGGCTTAGAGTGGAGAGCGCTAGATACCTTTCTCCGGCTGCGGCCAGCCGAACCGCTAGATCAGCGGGTGCTGATTGTCAGCATAGACGACGCCTCGATTCAGCAGATTGGCACGTATCCGGTGCCGGATCAGGTGGTGGCCCAACTGCTGCAAACGCTGGCCCAGTACCAGCCCAGAACGGTCGGCATCGATATTTTTCGAGACTTTGCCGTAGAGCCAGGTCACCAGAACCTGCTAGACACGGTGGCGGCGCTGCCCTACGTCTTTGGCATTGAGAAGGTCCTCGAGCCAGCCGTGCCGCCTCCCCCGTTTTTGCCCCCGGAGCGGGTCGGCTTTTCAGACTTTATTGGCGATCGAGACGGGTTTATCCGCCGCAGCCTGCTGGGGACCATCGATGGGGCAGGCGACTACCACTTCTCGCTGGCGCTGCGGTTAGCGGAGCACTACCTGGCGGCAGAGCAGGTGCTTCTCAGCAACGGCATTCAAGACCCAGCGGCGATGCGGCTGGGGGAGACGGAGCTGACCCAATTTCGGGCCGATTCGGGCGGCTACGTGGGGGCCGACGCCGGAGGCAACCAGGTGTTGCTGAACGTGCGTAGTGGGGCCAATCCCTTTCGCATCGTGTCGTATCAGGACTTGATGGCCGGCAATATCGATCCGACCTGGGTCCGTGACCAGATTGTTTTGGTGGGCATTACCTCCCTGAGCACCAAGGATGTGGTGAACTCAGCGGCGGTAGTGGCGGACAATCCCGGTCTGGTCAATGGGGTGGAGCTGCAGGCCCACGCTATTAGCCAACTCCTCAGCGCCGTTCAAGATGGGCGGCCCCTGCTGCGGGTCTGGCCGGAGGGCTGGGAATATCTGTGGATTGTGCTGTGGGGCGGCGCGGGTATGGTGCTGGTGCGGTGGCTGCCGACGCCCTCTGCCTATCTGCCGGTGATCGTGCTGTCGGGGCTGGGTCTGCTGGGAGGGAGCTTTGTCCTGCTGTGGCTGGGCGGCTGGTGGATTCCGGTGGTGCCGACGCTGGTTGCGTTTACCCTCAACGGGCTGGTACTGCCCGGGTTTTATCTGTACGACCAGACGTTGCGATCGCGCATCGACGAGCGCCAGCGCGTGATTGACCAGACCTACGATGCCATTCACAACGGGCCGCTGCAAACTCTGGCCCAGGTGCTGCGCCAGGAAGACGATGAGCGCAGCTGGGAGCAGACCCTGCCCAAGCTGCACGACCTCAACCGGGAGCTGCGCGACATCTACAACATGCTGCTGAAGGAGTCGCAGCCCCAGAGCAACCAGCTCTCCCTAGACAGCAGCCAGCGCCCGCTCGATCTACAAAATCCGCTGCATGAAGTTCTTTATGCCGTCTACACCCAGACCCTAGAGCGAGACTTTCCCCACTTCAAATCAATCCGGGTTCATGTGGTCAAATTTGAGCCGATGGTGGTGCCTCGCCTCACCCTCGAAGACAAACGCGCCCTCTGCCGCTTCTTAGAAGAAGCGCTCTGCAACGTCGGCAAATACGCCCAGGGCACTACCCGCCTCACCGTCACCTGCCTCTGTGCCAACGGCGAAAACCTGATTCGGGTGCAGGACAACGGTCAGGCCGCCTCAGCCGCCCCTGCTGCTCCGCCCCGCGTGGGGGGTCGAGGTACGCAGCAGGCCCAGCAGCTAGCGCGACGATTGAGGGGAGAATTTTTGCGATCGCACGTCTCCCCCAAGGGCATGTGCTGTGAGCTGCGGTGGCCTGTTCAGCCGCCTCGCCGCTGGAATTTTCTAGCCCCAAAGCAATAGATAAAAGCAGGCAACAAGGAATGTATAAGCTGATTAACAGGCTCTAACATTCCCACAATGTCTTCTAACTAAGTGCATCCAATACGGGAGCTTTACCGTACTAAGGGTGTTGTTCGATCGGAGCTATGACTGCAGCGTCAATCCACCCGAGGTAGACAGCCTGCTTTAAAGGCACCCGATTCTGCGCGTAGATTTTGCAAGTGCGATCGCAACTCTTCACCTTCAACTTAATACGCTCTTAGGCCTTAGGCAGTGTAATAGCTGGGCAGTTTTAAGCACTTCTAGCAATATCTATGAAGCGCTAAAACTGCCCTTTATTCCTCTATTAAGCAGCATGGATGTGCGTCCCCTTAAAAACTCTGGAGCAGGAACTTCCCAGAGAGCCTCCTCCTTGAAGCTGGCGTGAGGGTTGCCGAAAACTGCAATGGCAATGGCGTCATCTTGCCAGCAGCCTGGCTCAAAGCTCTACTGAAGTCCCCAGGCAAAGTTATTACCTTAAGGATGTCGCTGAGAAAACACCTCTGACATCATGCAAGTAGATCCCGCCCCCTTACTCCAATCCCTCCTGCAAAAGGCTTTTCCCCTAGCTCTGAGCTTCTTGGACGATGCAATTATCTTGGCGGTGACCAACCTCGGCCTGAACCTGCCCTGGCTGCACTGCCTGGGAACGGTGCTGCTTGTCCTCAGTACGGTGTACTGGACTATACAAATTGTGCAATTCTGCTATCAGCGATTTTCCACGCACCGAGTTTAGGAGACAACCATGATGGTCTTGAAAGCGGTCAAAAACCACCGTGTACTCTCAGGTTTAGGGGCTTTTGCCGGATTTGCAGCGGTTCTAACTGGGATGATGTCGGCGGCCCTGGCTGGGTATGTACCGCCTGCCGATGCCGATGCGCCCACTTCTCGCTCTACCAGCGGCGGACGGCGGGGCGGGTGCCAGGGGGCAGGAGACATTGACCTGGTAGCATTAGCCCCGCAGCACCACATTGGTCAGACGATGTCTAGCCACCCAACGGTGGCCTGGTTTGTGCCGGCAGACATTCGTCAACCGCTGGAGCTGGAGCTTTATGAGAAGGGCGAGAGCGGCCAGTGGCAGCGGCTTAGCACTTTTACGCTAGAGGAAGGTCCGGCGGGCATTATGACCTTTACCTGGCCCGAGAGTGAGCCAGGTCTGGAGGTTGGGCAGACCTACCGCTGGCAGGTTATTTCTACCTGTGTAGTAGGTCTACCGTCTAGGGATTTGGTGACCACGGCTGAACTGCAGGTGGTTGCCCCTGAGGAGGCATCAACGCCCGCTACTGCCAATCCGGTGGAGACAGCCCAGCGCTATGCCGAGGCTGGGCTGTGGTATGACGCTCTGGCGCTGGTTGCTGGCCCTTCTTTACCAGCACTGGCCACCTACCGCAACGAATTGCTGCTGGATCTGGCAGCGCTAGAAGCCGCTTCTGCTGGGGACGAAGAAATCTATCTCAGTACACAGCTGCGCCGTATCGTAGCGGCAGAATAATCCCCCGATCATATCTGCCAGTAGGAGTACGGGGTTTCATTTAAACCTCTGTATCTTTAAAGACATCAGGGCCTCGCATTTCTCCACTTTTTCCCGATTGCTCACTAGTTTGTAGTTCAATCGCTGATGTTGATAGAGGCTAGAGTAATGACCACCGAAGAAATACTGGAAATTAAATACAGAAAAGTTGAAGAACTGCAGCAAACCCTCAAAACCGTTAAAAGTGATGAAGATCGGCAGTACCTCAATCGTTTGCTCAAGGCCTGGAAGAGCTATCCCTAATGCAACGAGGGAATCAGGGCCAAGAAGTCGGTTTGTTTATTGAGGTTTAGTTAGAAAGCTTAAAACAAAGCTTTAGTCGGTTAAGGAGCTAAAGTTGCTTAGGCTTTCTGACTCACTTCTACCACAGCTTTTACCCTACATAAGAAGCGGCACGGACTATACCTTATGAAATAGCTGTTAGGTGTCCCTGCCCATGAAGACCAATGCCGCTCGTATTTTGGATCAGCAAAAGATTTCTTACACCCTGCTGGAGTATGAAGTTGATCCGGCAGACCTGGCAGCTGAGCGGGCGGCAGAAAAGTTGGGGTTGCCCTACGAACAGGTGTTTAAGACGCTGGTGGTCAGGGGAGATCGCCACGGCATTTGCCTCGCTGTTATCCCGGCGAACGCAGAGCTAGATTTGAAAGCACTGGCAAAGGCAACGGGCGATCGCAAAGTTGATACCGTTCCCCTTAAAGAAGTGCAGCCGCTAACAGGGTACATCCGAGGCGGCGTAACGGCCCTGGGCTGTAAGAAGCCCTACCCGGTCTATCTAGATGAATCGGCAGTGGCGCTAGAGCGGATTGCCGTTTCGGCAGGTAAGCGAGGGCACATGCTGCAGTTGTCTCCGGCGGATTATCTCAAGGCCGTAGACGCCAAGCTAGGGGCGATTCAGAAATAGAATTTTTGGGGTTTTTACGGTTCTGCTAGCTTACGAACCGTTTCCAGGGTGTCGATATCTTCGGGCGGTTTGTCGTCTCGAATTCTCAAGATGCGGGGGAAGCGCAGGGCATAGCCGCCTTTGTGCCGCTTAGAGGCCTGTACCCGGTCAAAGGTGACTTCTAACACAACTTTGGGTTCTACGGTACGCACTCTACCGTGGGCAAATTCTTCAATCGTGTGGGCTTTGAACCAGTTTGACAGTTCAGTGACTTCGGCATCGGTAAGGCCCGAGTAGGCTTTGCCGACGTTGAGCAGGGTGGGATCGTCTTCGCTGGCGCGGACGGCGAAGGTGTAGTCGGAGAGAAAGCGACTGCGTTTGCCGGTGCCGACTTCGGCGGCAGTCACCACGACATCGAGAGTTGCGATCGCACGTTTCACCTTCAGCCAGTCTTTGCCGCGCTTGCCGGGCTTGTAGGGCGACTGCAGGTGCTTGACCATTAGCCCTTCGTTGCCGCGATCGCGGGCCGCCTGAAACTCGTCATCTAGGGCTGCGACGTCGGTGAACTGCTGAGATCTAGCGCGCAATAGAGCAGGCGGGTTGAGCGCTAGGGAGGCCAGCAATGCCTGCCGTGCCTGGTAAGGTTCTTCAATCAGCACCTGCCCATCCCGGTAGAGAATGTCGTAGGCAACAAAGGCAACCGGCACTTCTCGCAGCAGGTCTTCGGGCAGGGTCTTGCGGCCCAGGCGCTTTTGCAGCGCCTGAAACGGCAAAATTTGCCCGTCCCGGTAGGGCACGATCTCACCATCGAGGATTAATCCGGTCCCAAAGGTCTCGGGCGGCAGCCCAGCCAGCGGCTCTACCAGGTCGGGAAAGGCGGGCGTGATCTCGTCCAGGGTGCGGGAAAACAGAGCCACCCGAACCCCTGCTTGGGGCACGCCGTGCAGCAGCGGGTCGGCGTTGTCGCTTACGGGAGCAACGTGGACCTGAGCCCGAATACCGTCGTACTTGTCTTCTACGGCAAAGCCTGCGGGCATGCGGCTGGTGATCTCGGTAAACGTGTCAACCGGGCTAGCCAGCATAAACTTGATGGGGTGAAACAGCCGCATTTGCGCCCTGTCTAGCTGACCGTGTCGGGCCAGCACCGCCGCTTCCCCAATGTCTCCGGTGAGCATGTTGACCCACTGGATGCGCTCGACTTTTTCCTGGGCCAGCCGCGCGATCGCATCTTCCACCGCTCCTTCCCGCAGGCCAATCCGCAGATCCCCCGTCATCAGCTTGATCAGGTACTTGGCCTCCAGCGGCGTAGCCTGCTGCAGCAGACTGGCAATCACCTCGACTTTGCGCTTGTTGCCCCGCGTCTCTACCAGCATTGCCAGGGATTTTTCGACCTCCGCCAGCCGCAGCGTTGGAGAACTTCCCTCAGACAGCACCTGACGCGCCACGTCGCCCAGATCGCCCTGCTGCACCAGCGCCGCCTGCAGGAACGATCGTTCCACGCCGCTAGTCGCCTGCAGCGCATTCATCAAAGCTGCCCCGCCCACGTTCAGCACCCGCTGGTCTGACAGGGGAAAGGGTGATCCGGCAAAGTAGCGAGCCGCCAGACGCAAATCCTCGTCAGCCAAAGCGGTCAAGTATTCGCCTAAAATTGCGGCCTTGGTCAGGCGCTTGGGCGTAGCGGCAATGTGTTCAGCTGCGATCGCAAACCGCTCAAACGCATTAGCCTCGCCCACTGGCTCTGGGCGAGTAGCTGCTTGATCTGGCGAGTCCTGCAACACCCTAGTCCTCCTGAGCGGCTGCGATTTCCTGCAGCAGGTCCTCGTCCGAGCAATTCGTCTGCCAGTCTTCACCCAGCTGCACCCGCACCGACTGAGCGCCGCCGCTAGGGGTGCATACAACCCAGTAAGCGTCCTTTCCCTTCACCTGAGCCGCTTCTTCAGAAATGCCGCTCAGGGCCTGTATGCAGGTCCAGGTAATGCCCTCGCCATCGGTGACTTCCCGCTCCATTTAAGCTCCTTACTGTGCCAAGCTACCTTTTGATCCTCAGTCCTTATCATCCTAAGGAGAGCGACGGTAGCAGGCGTCTGACAACCGGCAGACTTATAGGCTAATTTGACAAAACAGGGCAATTCAGCCGGGTTCTGCGCCTGAACTGCCCTGTGACAGGTTAAAACGATGTCGTAAAACGATGTCGTGCGGCGCTGCTGGCGACTGCCCTAGCCGTGCCGTTTCTGGTGCCACTGCCAGGCATCGCCGATGATTTGGGTTAGGTCAGCGTACTGGGGCTGCCAGCCCAAGACCGTGCGGGCTTTTTCGCTGCTGCCAACCAAGATGGCAGGGTCGCCGGGGCGACGTTCGCTCTCGACAATCGGAATGTCTCGCCCAGCAACCTGCTGCGCTGCCTGAATTACCTGGCGCACCGAGAACCCGCTGCCGTTGCCCAGGTTAAAGACTTCGCTCTCGCCGCCCTGCTGCAGGTACTTCAAGCCCAAAACGTCGGCCTGGGCCAGATCACTGACGTGGATGTAGTCGCGGATGCAGGTGCCGTCTTCGGTGGGGTAGTCGGTGCCAAAGATCGTGATGGCGGGCCGCTTGCCCAGAGCGGCCATGAGCACCAGCGGGATCAGGTGAGTCTCAGGGCTGTGGTCTTCGCCCAGACGACCCTCGGGATCAGCCCCGGCCGCGTTGAAGTAGCGAAACCGAACAGATTTTAAGCCGTAGGCCTGGTCGAAGTCAGCCAGCATCTTTTCCACCATCTGTTTGCTGGTGGCGTAGGGGCTGATCGGGGCCTGGGGGTGATCTTCGGTAATCGGGACAAACTGGGGCGTGCCGTAGAGGGCGCAGGTAGACGAGAAGACAAACCGCTTGATCGAGGCGGCCACCATTGCCTCTAGCAGGGTCAGAGTACCGGCGACGTTGTTGCGATAGTACTTGGCTGGTTCGCTGACAGACTCACCGACAGCGATAAAGGCGGCAAAGTGCATCACCGCATCAATGGTGTAGCTGGAAAAGATATTGTCGAGCAGGGTGCGATCGCAAATGTTGCCCACAATTAGCTCAGCCTTCAGCCCCTGCTCAATCAGCTCCGGGTGGCCGTAGGACAAATCGTCTAAAACAACCGGGTCATACCCAGCCTGCTGCAGCGCTAAGACAGCGTGAGAACCGATATACCCGGCTCCTCCGGTCACTAAAATTTTTGATTTGGCCGAAGTCTCTGACTTTAGTTGCGACACCATAAAATTTCTTTGGCTTTAATTTTTACCCAATAATTTAACTGGAAATCTATCCTTTTATCAGGACAACTTCAAGAAGTTCTTTGAAAACACACACCGCCTAGGGCAATCGTTACGCTCTATCCTAGCCCCCGGCACTTGCCCTGGCGTCTATACCCGAAGGAGTAGTTCTTGTTAACTCCTAGAGTTCAAGCAACTAAACTAACTGACTATTCCAGCAATTAAGTTGCTTTTTCTTTGCTTAGCGATTTGCCAAACCCACCCTCAAGCATCTGAGCTCACCTAGGGATTAGTTCTCAAGGTAGATGCTTCATATAGCTTAGAACTGTTAACTTTCATCTGCAATCAAAAAACATTTAACCTTTTCATACGTTCAGTTGTCGAATTCTTTTCTGTTCTAGATAACTGTTTTTTGATTCAACCCCTAGCGTATTTCTGTAGTTATTTTTTGGTCGCTCTTCAGCCACTAATTTTTACACCTAATTGAGGTAGAAAATGTCCTCATACCAAGATTCAAACCGCGCTGCCGATCGTATTGCATCGACACACTCAGAGTCTGCTGGAGCTGTTCAGAGCAGCTCCAGCAGATTGCGCTGCTCCGAACAGGACAAAGAGAGTCTGAAAAGTCCTCTTCCAGGATCGCCAGACTTGGTCTGCCTATCTCACCTGCGGTGGGATTTTGTCTACCAGCGGCCTCAGCATTTACTCGGTCGATGTGCCCAAGCCCGAAGAACCTTTTTTGTTGAAGAACCTATATTTGAGTTCACCGATTCGTGGTGGATAGAGGTCAGCCAGCGGGAATGTGGCGTGTGGGTAGCCGTGCCGCACATTCCTGAGTTTGTCAATGAGGAGCTGACCGCCGCTATGCAGCGCAGCCTCATCGATGAGCTGTTTGAGTACTGCGGCATCGCAAACCCCATCCTCTGGTACTACACCCCCATGGCGCTGGCCTTCACAGAGCACCTCAAGCCCTGTGCCACAGTCTACGACTGCATGGATGAACTCTCTGCCTTTAAAGGAGCCCCCCCCGCTTTGCGAGCCCTGGAAAAGGAGCTGTTTAACCGGGCAAGCGTGGTGTTTACGGGTGGGCAGAGCCTGTATGAGGCCAAGCAGCATCAGCATGCCAACGTCCACGCCTTTCCCAGCAGCATTGAGGTGGCCCACTTCGCCCAGGGCAGAATGCGGCTTGCCGATCCTGCCGACCAGGCCGGAATTCCCCATCCTCGGCTGGGCTTTTACGGCGTAGTTGATGAGCGCATGGACCTAGAGCTAATTGACGGCATTGCCCAGGCCCGGCCCGACTGGCACCTCGTCATTGTGGGACCGACCGCCAAGATTGATCCAGAGCAGCTGCCGCGCCACGCCAACATTCACTATCTGGGCGGCAAATCCTATCAGGAACTGCCCCACTATCTAGCCGGTTGGGATGTCGCCATCCTGCCCTTCGCCCTTAACGAATCTACCCGCTTTATCAGCCCCACCAAAACCCCAGAGTATCTGGCTGCCGGAAAACCCGTCGTGTCTACCTCAATTCGAGACGTGGTGCGCCCCTACGGCCAGCAAAACCTGGTGCACATTGCCGACACCGTAGAAGACTTTGTGGCTGCAGCTCAGCAGGCCCTCGACCAAACCCGGCAAGATTCAGACTGGCTACAGCAGGTGGATGCCTTTTTGGCCAACACCTCCTGGGACAAGACTTGGGCTCAAATGAATGGGCTGATCGAAGCCGCCATTGCCCAAAGCATGACTTTGCGAACAGTGCCTAACTCCAATCAGAGCGTGTCTGCACTTTCTGCAAAGGCCTCGCAATCTGCGACATCTTCAAAGTCTGCCAAAACATCTCGCAAGAGCTATGCGGCTCCCGTTGCAAACCTAACCAAATCTAACGCTGGCTAGGCCGATTTTGTTGTCACCCATAGCATTACCATGTTCGATTATTTAATTGTCGGTGCAGGCTTTGCTGGTAGCGTCTTAGCGGAACGCTTAGCCAGCCAGGCCGGGAAAAAAGTCCTGGTTTGCGACCGTCGCAGCCACATTGGCGGCAACGCCTACGATCATTACAACGATGCTGGCGTTTTAGTACATCGCTACGGGCCGCACATCTTCCACACCAACTCCCGCGATGTGTTTGAATACCTCTCTACTTTCACGGAGTGGAGACGCTATGAACACCGGGTTTTGGCCAGCGTAGATGGTCAACTGGTGCCCATTCCAATTAACTTAGACACGATTAATAAGCTCTACAGCTTAAATTTAACGGCCTTTCAGGTAGAAGAGTTCTTTGCCTCCGTAGCCGAGCCTAAAGACTCTATTCGCACCTCAGAAGATGTCGTGGTGAGTAAGGTCGGACGAGAACTGTACGAAAAGTTCTTCCGCAACTACACCCGTAAACAGTGGGATATGGACCCCTCGGAGCTGGATCGATCGGTGACGGCACGCGTGCCGACCCGCACTAACCGCGACGATCGCTACTTCACCGATACCTATCAGGCAATGCCGCTGCACGGCTTCACCCGAATGTTTGAAGCCATGCTCGATCATCCCAATATCAAGGTCATGCTGAATACCGACTACCGGGAAATTCAGCAGGTGATTCCTTTCAAGGAAATGATCTATAGCGGGCCGGTAGATGAGTTTTTTGACCTGCGCTTTGGCAAGCTGCCCTACCGCTCCCTCCAGTTCAAGCACGAGACGTTGAACGAGAACGTACATCAGCCTGCGGCGGTGATCAACTACCCCAACGAGCACCTCTATACGCGGGTGACGGAGTTCAAATACCTGACCGGGCAGGAGCATCCCAAAACCAGCATTGTCTACGAGTATCCCAAAGCCGAGGGCGACCCCTACTACCCAGTGCCCCGCCCCGAAAACGCGGAACTCTATAAGAAGTACAAGGAACTCGCGGATGCAACCCCCAATGTTCACTTTGTAGGGCGGCTAGCGACCTATAAGTACTACAACATGGATCAGGTGGTAGCCCAGGCATTGGCCCTCTTTGCCAAGCTAGGCGAACGCCAGACCTGGCATCCCACCGAGTCACAGGTCGCTGCCGAGCCGGAGAAGGCGGTAGCCCTGTCTACTTCCGGCCCACAAAACGGCAATGGCAAAACCTCCTTGAATTAACCAATAGGGTGGGCAAGTGCCCACCCTGTTAGTCTGGCCTACCCAAACGAGGCATCTCGTAGGGTGTCCTGTCGTTTCGGCGCGACGCACCGACTTGCCCAAGAAATCTGCTTCTAGCCTGAGCCTGGTGCGTCACACGTTGCGATGACACACCCTACAAATTGAGCCTTGGAATTGAGCCTTGTTCACCCTGCTGACCGCAAGCCCCCCCTTTGAGCGCGACTGAGCTGACGGTGGGAAGTGCCCACCCTGCGGGTCATGCCTGGTTAAGGCTGGCCTGAACTATCTCAAATCAACCTTTTTAGAATTGCGATCGCACAGGAGACTCCCATGAGTGCAAAGCCGATGGCCCCGCTAGAGGTGTGGGCGGGAATAGAGTGCACGGTAAACCGCGTTGGCGATAATTATGGTGACCAGCTACAGCGCAACGGTCATGAGAATCGCATTGAAGACCTAGATCTGTTTGCCTCGCTGGGTATTCGCGCCATTCGCTACCCGGTGCTGTGGGAGCGCACCGCCCCCAACGGCGTAGAGCAGGCCGACTGGTCGTGGGCCGATGAGCGACTGGAGCGGCTGCGCCAGCTCGATATCTGCCCCATTGTGGGCCTGCTGCACCACGGTAGTGGCCCCCGCTACACCAGCATGGTCGATCCGCTCTTTGGCGAAAAGCTGGCCGAATATGCCCAGGCAGTGGCCGAGCGTTACCCCTGGGTGAGCCGCTACACCCCCGTCAACGAGCCCCTGACCACGGCCCGTTTTAGCGGCCTGTACGGCCTCTGGTATCCCCACGGCAAAGACAATCACACCTTCTT
>JACVRP010000419.1 GCA_014534385.1 Cyanobacteria bacterium Co-bin13 | reverse complement strand
TTGTAGGATGGGCAAAGCAAAGCGTGCCCATCAAAGCATTGCTCCTTAGAAGATGGGCACGGGCTATCGCCCTTTGCCCATCCTACGAGCGCTACAGGTGTTTTTAAAGGAAGTGCGTAATCCACAGGCTGTGGAAAACTGACTATGGTTGCTTCTCCCGTCACCGTTCCTATCCAAGCTCTGCACCTTTCACCTGGCGGACATTTGTTGATTGAAGGCGTGACTTGGGAGCAATATGAGCGGCTGCTAGAGGAACTGGGTGAAGCCCG
This sequence comes from Cyanobacteria bacterium Co-bin13, assembly GCA_014534385.1. Taxonomy (GTDB): domain Bacteria; phylum Cyanobacteriota; class Cyanobacteriia; order Phormidesmidales; family Phormidesmidaceae; genus JACVSF01. Next base: position 3,277 of record JACVRP010000419.1, on the reverse strand, counting down.
TCATACTCCACGCATCAATTACATTGACGGCACCCTAGAACTAATGTCGCCACTTCCTGCTCACGAACGACCAAACCGCGTTATTTCAGACATTGTGAAGGCTATCTTAGATGCCCAAGACCGGGACTGGGAAGACTTTGGTTCCACCACATTTAGAAAACCAGAGCGGGCAGGACTAGAGCCAGATACGTGCTTTTACATCGACGGCAATGCAGTGCTGATGCGCGATCGCAAGCGCCTAAACCCAGAGAGCGATCCCCCTCCCGATCTCGCTATCGAAGCGGATGTCACTTCCAAGACAACCCTGGAGGTGTATGAAGTCATGGGCGTCCCCGAGGTGTGGATCTACGAGGAAGGCACGCTCAAGGTCTACGTCCTGCAATCAGGCCAATATGCAGAATCTTCGGCCAGTGCAACCTTTCCCTCCCTAGACGTGGGGAAGCTGATTCCTCAATGGGTGCAGCAGGCTTTTCAGGAGGGCACCAGCACCATGCTCAGGGGGCTGCGACGGCGGTTGGCGCAGTGAGCGGCTGCCAGGGCAGGAGTTGACAGTCTCGCCTGACATAGAGCGGGTGACGGGGCAGGCCGGTCTGGTTCAGTCCCAGGGAGCAGCATTTGATCCAGTGAGGTTCTAGCAGAGTGAGGACAGTGCGATCGCGATCTAGCCGACTGCCCCAGTTGCCCCAGGCGAGTAGGACGCGCTCTGCCTGTTCACAGGTAGAAAGGAGATACTGATCATTCTCTGGCCCAACTGGGTCTTTGACCTGGGCCAGGGTACGAGGATGGGCGGTGCAGTAGGCGAATAGGTTGACTACCTTCAGCCTGCCATAGCCCCACTGCTGCGCCAGCCCGATGCACCGCCGGATCGTTGGATCGTTGTGAGCATCGTTGGCCTGGCTAGGGTTGAGCATGACAAAAGCGATGGTTGGCCTGGCCTCATCCCACTTACGGCTGAGGCTGTAGCGGTAGGTGCCGCTGGGGTCAAAGCAGGCTGTTCCGTACACTAGGCTACCAAACTCGAAACAAATGTTTACAATTCCAGTATGGATAGGGGAACGTCGTGAGCTGTAAACCGTTCTTCTACTCCCTATTGGAACAGGATGCCCTGCCAGGAGTTGAGAACCCTTGAGAATCTTCACAACCTTTAGCCCAGCCCTGCAACGAAACCTGCTGCTGCTGTTTGCGGCGGGCCTGTGTTTTTGGGCCGGGCTGGCCGGACTGCTGCCCACGCTGCCCCTGTTTATCGAAACGCTGGGGGCCAGCGGTCAGCAGATCGGCATCGTCATGGCTTCGTTTGCCATTGGGCTGCTGCTAGCTCGACCTAGTCTGTCGCGGCTGGCCGATGAGAAAGGGCGCAAGCTGGTGCTGGTGATTGGGCTGGTTGCGATCGCAATTGCCCCCTTCGGTTACCTGCTGGTGCAGGGCCTGCCCCACTACACTACTCAAGTTTCCCTGCTAGGTATGCCCGTACCCGTAGACTTTTCCCTGCTGGCAATGATGCTAATCCGGGCCTTTCACGGCCTCAGCATTGCCGCTTTTGTGGTGGCCTACAGTGCCCTGGTAGTGGATATTTCGCCGCCTGCTAATCGGGGTGAGCTGATTGGCTATATGAGCTTGGTCAACCCCATTGGGTTGGCGCTGGGGCCGGCTTTGGGCGGCTTTATCTACGAGGGGTCAGGCTTCTTTTGGGCGTTTCTGACGATGGGCATTTTGGGCATTGTCGGCCTGGCGCTGATTAGCCAGATCAAAGAAACCTACCAGCCGACTCCAGCTATGACAAATGGCGACCAGCCCCAGCTTTTCTGGCGGCTGCTGTGGACGCCCCGCGTTCGCACTCCGGCCATTATCCTGCTGCTGGTGGGCTTAGCGTTTGGCACGATCAGCACCTTTATCCCGCTGTATGTGCGAGAGGCCGGAATTAGCCTGAATGTGGGCCTGATTTATGCTGCCTCTGCAATGGCTAGCTTCGGCAGTCGTCTGCTGGTGGGTCGGGCGTCTGACCGCTATGGCCGGGGGCGCTTTATCACGGTCAGTCTGGCCCTCTATACGGTTGCCATGCTGGTCTTCTGGACGGCTCGCAGTGCGCCAATATTTTTGCTGGCGGGGCTGCTTCAAGGAGCCGCAGGCGGCACCCTGATCCCGATGATTGCGGCACTGATGGGCGATCGCTCCCACCCCGATGAGCGGGGCCGTATCTTTGGCCTGGTGATGGTGGGCTTTGATGTCGGTATTGCGCTGGCGGGGCCGATCTTTGGCGGCATTGCTGACCTGCTGGGCTACCGAGGTATCTTTGGGCTTTCGGGACTGATGACGCTGCTTGGCGTGGTGATTTTTGTGACGGCTTCTAGCAAGGATCTGCTGCACTCGCTGCGGTTTTCCCTCAGCCGAGGGCAAGACGTGTATTCAGTAGATCCTTAGCGTTGAGCACGAGAACCATGCCCCTACACCGGGTGACATTGGGCAAAGTTTGGTAGGAGCGCAGTTCTCGCGCCCCATAGAGCCTAGCCCAAATAAAAATGCCAGAGCGTCGTAAAGACTTCTGGCATCAGCACTATCAACTTGATCGTAACGGGCGAGGAGGGATTCGAACCCCCGACACCGTGGTCCGTAGCCACGTGCTCTAGTCCACTGAGCTACACGCCCTCATCGGCATCTAATCATAACATACAATTTTTGTTGCCTGATAGGTTCTTCTCAAGAGATTTTGTCATGTCCCACTCCGACGCCGATTCTCCCACCCGCCTCAGCCACCTCGATGCCCAAGGACAGGCCCACATGGTCGATGTTTCGGCCAAAGACCCAACGGTGCGAGAAGCGATCGCAACCGCCTACGTCAAAATGCAGCCCCAAACCCTAGCTCAAATCGAAGCCGGTAACACCCCCAAAGGCGATGTCCTCGGCACCGCCCGCATTGCAGGCATTATGGCCGCCAAACAAACCTCGAACCTGATTCCCCTCTGCCACCCCCTACCGATTCAGAAAGTTGAGCTAGACATTACCCCCGACCCCGAGCTCCCCGGCTACCAGATCCAGGCCACCGTCAAAATCAAGGCCGAAACCGGCGTCGAAATGGAAGCCCTCACTGCCGTCTCCGTCGCCGCCCTCACCCTCTACGACATGGCCAAAGCCCTGGAGAAGTCGATGGAAATCGGCGGCATTCGGCTGGTGAAGAAGACAGGAGGGAAGTCGGGGGAGTATTGGGCATTGAGGAGGGATAGGGCAGGTGAGGACGAGACGCGGGGACGGGCGGACGCGGAGAAGGTGTCGGGAGGAACTT
>JACVRP010000242.1 GCA_014534385.1 Cyanobacteria bacterium Co-bin13 | reverse complement strand
GGTCTACCTGTGGAAGCAGGCGGTTGAGCAGGCTGGCTCCTTTGATATCGCGGCTGTGCGTGAGGCTGCTTACGGACAAGAGTTCGCCGCTCCCGAAGGCCCAGTGACGATGTTCCCCAACCACCACATATCCAAGACGGTGAGAATTGGAGAAGTGCGTGACGATGGTCTGTTTGATATCGTCTGGTCTACTGAAGGGCCTGTTGATCCGGTGCCCTGGAACCAGTACGTGTCTGACACCAAAGGCTTTGCCTGCGACTGGTCTGACCCGAATAAGGGCGGCAAGTACCAGGTTTGAGTTGGGCTAAGTTCCTAGCTTGAGCCGATCGTAGAGAGGTGCCTTAATCTCTTTGCTAGGTCTGAGCTAGCTGCTTCTGTTGAAACAAGTCAATTAGGCAGGGTGCGTTCGATAGCAGAGCGCACCTTCGCTTGTTGAAATTGTTTGTCGTGTTAAAGCTTTGAGCGGTGGTTTCATCGGCGTTCGATCTTTGAGCTTGCCGCTCGATGCTTAAAGGCGCTTACAGCCGTTGGGGTAATCTACAGCACTTGTACAGTATTCCCCGGCTGGCAGGAAAAATCCGGAAAGGGTGACTGTTGCCTTTGAACTTTTTTCGAATTAGTTGCCCAGTAGGATACTGGCTTAACAGTTGGTTGGCTGGACGGTCGAAAAGAGGAGCGCCGTATCTTGAGCGCCTGTTTTTGGTTCACGCTTAGGTAGGTAAAGACTGTGATTGAGGGCTTAATTGCTGGCCTGTTTGACGGTATCAGCATCGGCGCGGTTCTGCTGATCGTGGCGTTGGGGCTGGCTATCGTGTTTGGACTGATGGGCGTCATTAACCTGGCCCACGGAGAGCTGATGATGCTCGGAGCCTACACCACCTACGTGGTGCAGAACGGCGCTAAGGGTTTGGGAGGCTGGGCTGTAGAGAGCTATATCTTCGTGGCTCTGCCCCTGGCCTTTCTGGTGGCGGCGTTGGTGGGCCTGCTGATGGAGCGTAGCGTGATCCGCCACCTCTACGGCAGACCGCTGGAAACGCTGCTGGCTACCTGGGGCGTGAGCCTGATTTTGCGGCAGTTTGTGCGCAGCGTGAACTCGCCAATGGCAATCGGGCTAGTTATTTTTGCGGCCCTGTTTGTTGTCGGCCTGTGGGTGCTGAGGCGCTACACCGACTGGGAGCGTATTCGCAGCTGGGCCAATCCGGTGTTTTTCCTGCTGTCGTTTGCGATCGCAGCCCTGGCAGGCTTCATCCTGCAAAGTTCTGGCAGCGCCCAGTTTACCCGGGCCTGGTTCAGCGCCCGCAACGTAGACGTGACGCCGCCGAGCTGGCTGCGGGGCGGTCTGGCCCTGGGGACGGTGCTGCAGTTTCCCTACGCCCGACTGTTCATTATCGTGCTCACGGTTTTGTGTCTGGTGGGCATTTACTGGTTTCTACAGAAGTCGGTTTGGGGTCTGCGCATTCGTTCGGTAACCCAAAACCGCAGCATGAGTGCCTGTCTGGGCATTCCCACGGAGCGGGTCGATGCCCTGACCTTTGCCCTGGGTTCTGGCCTGGCCGGTATTGCGGGCTGCGCCGTAACGCTATTGGGCTCTGTGGGGCCTAACCTGGGCGGTAACTACATTGTCGATGCCTTCATGGTGGTGGTGGTCGGCGGGGTCGGCAAGCTAGTGGGCAGCATTGTGGCTGCGATGGTGATCGGCATTATTACTTATCTGGTTGGCTCCGGTACCCTGGCGCTGGTGCTGTCGCCCTTTGCGGCGCTGCAGCCAGTGACAGACTTCTTTACTTTCTTTGCCACGACCAGCATGGCCAAGGTCATGGTGTTTGCGCTGATTATTGCCTTCCTGCAGGTGCGCCCTGCGGGCATGTTCCCCCAAAAAGGCCGTTCGGTAGAGGTGTAGGTCATGGCTGTCGATTTACCGATTCAACCGCGCCGCACGTCCAAGGCACTCCGGCAGAAGCGTCTGCTAATCGAAGCCGGAATTGTCGTTGCGATCGCGCTCGTGCTCATTCTCGTCATGCCCCTAGTGCTGACCGGGTTTCGACTGGGGCTGCTGGGTCGCTTTCTGTCGCTTGCCATTGTGGCGCTTGGCATTGATCTAATCTGGGGCTTTACCGGGCTGCTGAGCCTGGGCCACGGCATTTTCTTTGCCCTGGGCGGCTACGCCTTTGCGATGTACCTGCAGCTAACAGAGCTGCCTGCAGGGCAGCTGCCAGAGTTTTTCAGCCTCTATGGGGTGTCGTCGCTGCCCTGGTTCTGGCAGCCGTTCTACAGCCTACCGTTTACGCTGCTGGCGATGGTCGCCATCCCCGCGATTGTGGCCGGGCTGTTTGGCTACCTGGTCTTTCGCAACCGGATTCGCGGCGTTTACTTCTCGATTTTGACCCAGGCGGCGCTGGTTGTCTTCTTCAACTTCTTCAATGGTCAGCAGAAGCTGATCAACGGCACCAACGGCCTCAAAACCGCCACCAGCGTCTTTCTCGGGCAGCAGGTGGGCGGTCCTGAGATGCGCTACTTTTTCTACGTAGCGACCGTAATTGCGCTGGCGCTAATGTACGCCCTCTGCCGCTGGCTCACGAGTGGTCGCTTCGGCAGAATGCTGGTCGCCATCCGCGACGACGAAAACCGGGTGCGCTTTTCGGGCTACAACCCGGCCAGCTTTAAGGTGCTGGTGTTTGCGGTGTCGGGTGCGATCGCAGGCATCGCCGGAGCCCTCTATACAGTGCAGTCAGGCATCATCTCACCCCAGGCAATGGACATTGGCTTCTCCATCGAGATGGTGATCTGGGTAGCCGTGGGCGGCCGCGCCACCCTGATCGGGGCTATTCTCGGCGCAGTGCTGGTCAACATCGCCCGCACTATGCTGAGCGAGCGCTTTCCCGACGTGTGGCTGTTTTTCCAGGGGGCGCTGTTCCTGCTGGTGGTAACGGCTCTGCCCGATGGCATTGTGGGTTGGGTGCGATCGCGCTTTGGCGATCGGCTGCCGGCGCTGTTTGGCGGCCCCTCAGCCGTTCCGGCCTACGTCGCTGAAATGGAGCTAGAGGCTGAGAGCTACCGAGAAAAAGAGCTGGCTGATCAGTAGCCGGGTTCTAGCGGCTTTGAGCGGGCTGCGGTAAGAGCTTTTGATCCCCCCTGCCCCCCTTTTTAAGGGGGGATTAGAGAAAAGCTTTTCTTCAAGGAGTTGGGGGATCTGACCGCAAGCCTTTCAAACCTCAGGAAACCCAGAACTCTGGATTAATCCCCGAGAAAATTCCGTAACAAGCAGGAGCAGACCCGTGAGCGGTGCGCTTTTAAATATTGACAACGTCACCGTCAGCTTTGACGGCTTCAAAGCCCTCAACAACCTCAATTTCTCCATGAATGAGGGGGAATTGAGGGTGATCATCGGCCCCAACGGAGCCGGCAAAACAACCTTTCTAGACGTGATCACTGGCAAGGTCAAGCCGACCGAGGGCAAAGCCTACTTCAAAGGCAGCGACCTCAGTAAGCACAAGGAACACGAAATTTCCCGCATGGGTGTTGGGCGTAAGTTTCAGACCCCGCGCGTCTATCTCAACTTGTCTCCAAGGGAAAATCTAGAGCTTTCGGCCAATCGGCAAAAGAGCGTTTTTCCCACCCTGCTAAAGCAGACCCCCACCCCTGAGAAACGGACCGTCAACAGCCTGCTAGAGACCATTGGCCTCTACGAAAAGGGCGACATCCCGGCAGCGCTGCTCTCCCACGGTGAGAAGCAGTGGCTGGAGATCGGTATGCTGGTGGCTCAGTCTCCCGACCTGCTGCTGGTTGATGAGCCCGTAGCTGGCCTGACCGACGAGGAGACCGAAAAAACCGGCAAACTGTTGATGGCCCTGGCCGAAAGTCACTCCGTCATCGTGATTGAGCACGATATGGAGTTTGTTCGCCAGATTGCCCGTCAGGTTACCGTACTGCATGAAGGGTCGGTGCTGTTCGAAGGCACCATGGACCAGGTGCAAAACGATCCCAGAGTGATCGAGGTATACCTGGGCCAGGAGGCGACCGTCACCCCCGAGCAGATGCTGATTCTGCGGATTGCTGCTTCGATGGCCTGGGCCGACGACAATTTTGCCCCAGTGCAGCAAGAGGTGATTCTGTCGGAGCTGAGCCGCCAGTTTGCTTCCGATCCGGCGGGGCAGCAGGCGCTGCGAGAGGAGCTGCAAAACTATCTGGCCAAGCGCATTCCCCTAGAGGAGCTGGTGCCCCAGCTGCAGACACCGCAGCAGCGGGAGCTAGCCCTGAAGCTGAGCTATGAAATCATTAGCTCCAACACCATCAACGAAACTGAAGCCAGGGTCTATCAGCGCCTGCTGTCGCTGCTGGACCTACCGCCCGAAACCGTCGCCCGTCTTGAAGCTGCCGCCCTAGAGAGCCTGAAGTCATGAGCCAAAGCGTTGCTACCCCCCTTCCCATTGCCGATCCCCTGACGGCTCCCATGCTCAAAATTTCGGGGCTAAACTTTTTCTACGGAGAAAGCCATATTCTCCGAAACGTAGATTTGACCGTACCCAAGGGGCAAATGGTCTGCCTGATTGGTCGTAACGGCGTTGGCAAGACCACTCTGCTAAAAAACATCATGGGCCTGCTGCGGCCTCGCCAGGGCGACATTCAGTACGAGGGGCAGTCGGTCACGGCCCTGTCGCCTGACCAGCGGGCACGACGCGGTATTGGCTACGTGCCCCAAGGGCGAGAGATTATTCCCCGGCTGAGCGTGCGGGAAAACCTGTTGGTGGGCTATGAGGCTCTGGGTAATCGGGGTCAAAGCATCAACCGGCAAACCATTCCCGAAGAAATCTTTGAGCTGTTCCCGGTGCTGAAGACCATGCTAGAGCGCATGGGCGGCGATCTCAGCGGCGGCCAACAGCAGCAGCTTGCCATTGCCCGCGCCATGATGGGCAAACCCAAACTGCTGGTGCTAGACGAACCCACCGAGGGCATTCAGCCGTCCATCATTTTGGATATTGAAGCCGCCATTCGCCGCATCATTGCCACTGCTGGAATCTCAGTGCTGCTGGTAGAGCAGCATCTCCACTTTGTGCGGCAGGCCGACTACTACTACGCCATGCAAAAGGGCGGTATTGTGGCTTCTGGTCCCACCCAGGAATTGACTAATGATGTGATTCAGCAGTTCCTGGCGGTCTAGTTCATTAAGTCAGAGGGCCGTTGTATTGCCCAAGACCTTGAGCGATTTAGGGAGGTCTGTTATAAGTCCTTTAAGCTTTGCCTGGAGTGGCACAAGCCTTTGTATCTTTGGGCGCTGATAAGGAGTTTTTGCCATGTCTGTTACTGGAAGACGAGTAGGAAGTCGGGCCCGCAACTTCTGGGATGATTTCAAAGCATTCATCATGCGGGGCAATGTGGTTGACCTCGCTCTGGCCGTGGTCTTAGGAGCCGCCTTTGGAGCAATTGTCAGTGGCTTTGTCGAAGATATTTTGATGCCCGCTCTGATCAACCCGGTCCTATCTCAAACTGGGACAGACTGGCGCGAAGCCGTTGTGGGGCCAGGTATTCGTATTGGTCACTTCTTCGGCACCATTGTCGATTTTTTGATCATCGCCTTTGTGCTGTTCCTCGTTGTAAAAACCTATGAACGCTTTAAGCGCAAGGAGGAGGTCGAGACCGAACCCACAACTGAGGAAAAGCTCAATGCCACCCTGGAGCGACTGAACGCTTTTCTGGAGTCTAGGTTATAGGCCCTGCGAAAAACCCGCTGAGACCGCTATTGAAGACCGTGGCACTGCTACGGTCTTTGCTTTTATTGTTAAATTTAATTAAGGTGCGGTCAGAGAGCTAAAGGT
>JACVRP010000251.1 GCA_014534385.1 Cyanobacteria bacterium Co-bin13 | reverse complement strand
GTCGTTGCGATCGCTACCTTCTTCTACGCGAAGTGCCTGATATTTCCAAGATTGCCGACCTTTGGCGGCATAATGCGCCACTGCCGGGCCAAAGCTAAACTTTCCAGCGGCAATGGCGGCTAGCCAGGCTTGGTGGCGCATTTCCCCTTTAGCCTGGGTAATTGATGTCAGCATGTGGGCGATTAGCGATCGATCTGGCTCAGGCAAACCCAACACTGGAGCCTCTGGATCTGCTGCCCGGAATCGCTGCATTGCCCGGTACATCTGGTCGGCAGCTTCTAAAAAGTCCTTGGGATTGTCTCGCACGACCTTTTCTCCGCGTCCGTTGGTGTAGCCCCAGCGTAAAAAGGGCTTGTCAGGATTGCCCAAAACAGATCCATGCCCCAACGGCAGCGCCTCTCCAATAAAAAAGCTTTGTAGCCGATTGATTAAGCTCTGATCGGGAATGTTGTTGCTGTCTACTAAATCATTGGCGTAGTTGACCCGGTGGTTAACTCCGGCAAACCCTTGATGGGCCCAGGTATCGGCATAGACGTGCAGGGTAATGCCGAGGCGATATAGCCCGTAGGGCTTGTGCCGATGGCGGATACACTCCTGCACCATTGCCTGAGCAACTGGGCTGTTGGGGCGGCAAATGAGCTTGTTGATAAAACTGCCCGCCGGCTCCTGCCCGGCGGGTAGGCCGCCATTCCCCGGGAGAAAGTGAAACGGAATCCACACCTGGCTGTTGGCCAACTCTCGAAAGTTGCGGTAGTCCAACATCTTGTGCGCTGAGCTGATGCGGTTAAACATGGCTCCGTTATCAAACCGAATTAGCCCTGCGCTAATCGAGTCATCGACGTACTGAGCGCAATGGGCCACGATGTCGGCCTCAGCGTGCTCAAATCCGGCCAAGCGGGCACAGACATAGGTTACTCCGTGGTGAAAGTCTATTTGCATCAGCAGTCCTAGTCTCGACAAGCGGCAAAACGGCTCCTTCCGAGAATAGGAACATTTGTGGCGAATCTGTTTGGTTCGCTTCTAAATTCTTAATTTTGGCGATTACTTGGGTAGGCTGTTGGGCTGCTTGGAGGCAGGGTTGCTTTCCCTAAGCGCTGCTAGGACGATCCGCAGCCACTTTTGACCAGCTGTTTGAAGATGCAGCAGCACCAGGCTACCCAAAACCAGGGGAGCCAGCAGCGCAATCACAGCATAGCCACGCCCGTAACCCCAGTGGTGAGGTAACTTCCTGGAAGGGGTGGGCGGCGGTGCTGCTGCAGAAGCTGTAGGGGCGGACGCGCTGTAGGGTATGCGTAGTGTTGCCATAGATTCTATGTGTATGTCAGGTAAGCGGGCTAAAGCAGGTCAAGACGAAGCCTAGAGCAGAGGGAGAAACGGCTTTAGCAGTACCAGCTATCTCCATCCGGGTTAGCTCGGCCCTGAATTGTGATGGGAAGGGCCTGCAAACGACACAGGGCCTGCTGAATGCCGGTCAGAGGGCCTTTCAGATCAAGCTCGACTGCGTAGGTTGAGAGCTGGCTGCCGCGTGGCGACCGAACTGGAACGGCCTGTAGAACAACGCCGCAACACGTCTTCAACTCATCTAAAGCCCGAGTAATGCTCACCTGCTCGGCTGCAGCTAATCGGAGCCGCAGTCGAGTATCGCCCGGACGGGTAGAACCCCGACTGGTGGAGGGTCTGTAGCTGAGGGTTGGGGATGCCATAACCATTTCTGACTGCATATACCGGTAAGTCGGTCGGGTTACCGGGTTTTTGAATAGTGACACAGCCTAGGGATATTTTCAACTAATTTGCATTTGAATTTCACTTCAAGTAAGATTCAATCGTTGTGGAATTTTGTCCTGATGCTGCTTCTGCTATTCAAATAGCGGTGGCTGACGGCAGAGGGTTTCCGTTTTCAAGGGGTTCAGCTTTTCTAGATGATTTTTGAGTTACTGGAGGATGGCCCTTTGGCAGAAAATATTTGCCCAATCAGCCCTGACTACAGCAGTGCTGGCCAAATTACCCCGGAGCAGCTGCAGCAGGCTAGGCAGAGCGGCTTTAAGTCGGTGCTAAACCTACGCAGCCCAGATGAGGCTGACTTTGTCAGCGACGAAGCAGCGCAGGCTGAGGTCTTAGGATTGGCCTACAGTAATGCTCCAGTAGATCCCAAACTGCCAGAGTCGGACCCGCTCAACAAGGCGCTGTATGCACTAGAGAATTTGCCCAAGCCGGTGCTGGTGCACTGTCGAGGGGGGGCGCGAGCAACAGCGGTTGCGCTGGCGGCCATTGCCGTGCAGGAAAACCTTACGCTAGAGCAGTTCATTCAGCAGGTAACCGAGCAGGGCCTCCCCCTGGAGCAGCCTCAGATTCAGCAATTTTTGCAGGACCACTATGGGGTGGGCCGGGACTTGGAGGCAGAGGCATAGCGGTGACTGGAGCAGGCTTTGTAGAAAGGGTTAATTGGCAATGAGAGTTTTTGTTCTGGGCGGAGATGGGTTCTGCGGCTGGCCAACGGCGCTGCACCTTTCGAATCTGGGTCACGAGGTCGTGATTCTTGACAACCTCTCGCGCCGCAACATCGACAATGAACTGGAGGCGGGTTCGCTGACACCGATCGCCACAATGGGCGTGCGGCTGGCGGCTTGGCAGGAGAGGTCGGGGCGCGCCATCGCCTTTCACCGCATTGACATTGCCCAGGAATACGACCGTCTGCTGGGGCTGATCCAGCAGCAGCAGCCCGATGCTATTGTGCACTTTGCTGAGCAGCGGGCCGCGCCCTACTCAATGAAGTCGGCCTGGCATAAGCGCTACACCGTCAACAACAACCTCAACGCTACCCACAATGTGCTTTGCGCCATTGTTGAGTCAGGGCAGGATATCCACGTGGTGCACCTAGGCACGATGGGGGTCTACGGCTACGGCACAGCGGGCATGAAAATTCCGGAGGGTTACCTGGAGGTGGAGATCCCCACGGAGGCGGGCGATCGCATTTCCCAGCGCATTCTCTACCCGCCCAACCCTGGCAGCGTCTACCACATGACCAAAACCCAGGATCAGCTCTTTTTCTTTTACTACAACAAGAATGATCGGGTGCGCGTCACCGACCTGCACCAGGGCGTGGTGTGGGGCACTAACACGGCTGAAACTCGCCTGGATGAGCGGCTAGTCAACCGCTTTGACTACGATGGCGACTACGGCACGGTGCTCAACCGGTTTTTGATGCAGGCGGCGATTGGCTACCCGCTGACGGTGCACGGCACTGGCGGCCAGACCCGCGCCTTTATCCACATCCAAGACACGGTGCGCTGCATTCAGCTGGCGCTGGAAAACCCACCGGAGCGGGGCGAACCGGTCAAGATTTTTAACCAGATGACTGAGACTCACCGGGTGCGTGACCTGGCAACCCTGGTCAGCCAATTAACCGGCTCTGAAGTTGCCTATCTGGACAATCCCCGCAACGAGGCGGCGGAGAACGAGCTTTGGGTCGAGAATCGCTGCTTTTTGGACCTGGGCCTGCAGCCCACTACCCTGAGCAAGGGGCTGCTGCTGGAGGTGACTGAAGTGGCGAAGAAGTATGCGGACAGGTGCGATCGCACCAAGATTCCCTGCACCTCGACCTGGGTGAAGCAGTCCCCTAAACCGGCTGATTCACCCGTTTCTCAGCAGGCGTAAGTGCCTGCTTTGAATTTTAGAACCCCTGTAAAGAAAGGAGATTGTAATGCAAATTCGTTTAGGCCGATGGGTGCCCGCTGTGGCCACCTTTCTGGCGTCTCTGCTGGCTGTGGTCATTTTAATTCCGGGGCTGTCTCTGCCCGGCCGCGCCGCTAGCCCCATCAGCCTGGAGTACGTCAGCCCCCAGTGGCTGGCTGATCACGCCAGCGATGCCAACCTGCGCATTCTAGACGTGCGGGTTAACCCGCTGGACTACATTCAGGGTCACGTGCCCAACGCCGTTCACATTGCTGACAACGCCTTCCGTGGCCCCAACGGGCGTCTGCCGGTGCAGTACTGGGAACTGGAGAAGCTGCAATCCCTGTTCTCCCAATCGGGCGTAAACAACACTAGTAAAGTGGTGGTTTACTCCGATGGCCCCAACATCCTGGGCGCTTCGATGGTGGCCTACCTGCTAGAGCGCAGCGGCCACAAAGACTTGGCCGTACTCGACGGTGGCTACAAGGGCTACCAGACAGCAGGGCTGCCTGTTACCCGTGAGTTTCCGCAGTATTCGATTGGCAACTTCACCGTGCAGGATGACCCCTCGATCCGCGTCACTCTGGACCAGGTGCGGCAGTTTCTTCGCGATCAGTCGGTCAAGTTTATTGACCCCCGTCCCTCGGCGCTGTTCTCCGGTGAGCAGGATGTGTTCATTCGCAACGGCCACATTCCCGGTGCCAAGAACATTCCCTGGCCGACCTTCACCGTGGGTGACGACAATCCCCACCAGCTAAAGCCGCTGAGCGAAATTCAGGCCTTGCTAGATCGGCGCGGCATCACCAAGAATGATGATATTGTCGTTACTTGCAGCACCGGACGTGAAGCAACCCTCCAGTATGGTGTGCTGAAGCACCTGCTGGGCTACCCCAACGTGCGGGTATACGAAGGCTCCTGGACTGAGTACTCGGCTCAGCCGGACCTGCCGGTAGAGACCGGGGTTGATCCTGACCTCTAAAGCGTTTCCAGCCTTTCCTCTGGACGATTGAGCTGTCTGCGGCTGCCTCGGAGCAACGCAGGCAGCTTTTCTGCCCTTATTTATCTAGCCCTATCCCATGGAGATACCCTGAATGTTGAACCGATCGATCTTGCTGACTGCTGCCCTCACGATTGGCCTTGCGGGGCCAGCAATGGCTGCCTCCGGTAGCGGTTTAGCCCCTGTCTCACAAACGGATGCAGAAATTGCCTGCGTTCCCACGCCTGCCCCGTCGCCGACCCCGGCTCCCAATGACGATGACGACCGGCCCAAGCCGCGTCGGGGCCGAGGGCGAGCCGTCTCATCTCCCACCCTGTCGTAACGACCCGTACTGCTAATGACTTCTGTTAACTTCCCGGAGCAGCTGCGGCCGCGATCGCAAACGACCCTCATCCTCATTCTGCTGGCCCTGGTAACCGGGCTGACGGTGGGCCTGCTGCCCTTCGGCTGGAAGCAGAGCGCCCTGTTTATCGTCGGCACCCTCTTTGGGCTAACGCTCTACCATGCCAGCTTTGGCTTTGCCTCGTCTTACCGCCAGCTGCTGGTCAACCGCGATGTGCGAGGCGTGCTGTCTCAAGTGCTGATGCTGGCCCTGGCGACGGTGCTGTTTGCGCCGCTGCTGCTGAGCCAGGTAGGGCGTGGAGCGGTTGCTCCGGTGGCGGTGCAGGGTGCGATTGGGGCCTTTCTTTTTGGAGTCGGCATGCAGCTCGGCAGCGGCTGCGCCTGCGGCACGCTCTACACTATCGGCGGCGGCAGCTCCATGATGCTGCTCACTCTGCTGACCTTTGGCACAGGCTCTTTTTTAGGCACGTTAACCAACGGACTGTGGCAGGGCCTACCCCAGAGCGAACCCATTTCCCTGGTGCAGTGGGGTTGGGCCGGAGTCGCCCTACAGCTCGCTGTCTTGGGAGCGTTAGCAGCCGGGCTCTGGTACTGGCAGCGACAGATGGCAGAGAAGACCCCCCTGTGGCAGCCGCTCTCGTGGCGGTCTTTTCTCTATGGCCCTTGGTCGCTGGTGTGGGGTGCGATCG
>JACVRP010000491.1 GCA_014534385.1 Cyanobacteria bacterium Co-bin13 | reverse complement strand
TCCCAGAACTTCCCAATCAAAGCGATCCCTAGGTGGCTGGAGCGATTAGGCCAGACCACAGACCTGATTGCGACCGGCACGCTTGGCCCGATAAAGGCGCTCGTCAGCGACTCGAATGAGGGTTTGAGGATTGCCCTGCTCAGTTGGCACCAGCGTGGCTACCCCTAGGCTCAGCGTCACCAGATGATGCGCTGAGCTGTCGTGGGGAATGCTCAAATCCTGGATCCGCTGGCGAATTTTCTCAGCTACCTGCAGCGCCCCTGCCAGATCTGTCTCTGGCAGCACCAGGGCAAACTCTTCGCCGCCGTAGCGAGCAGCCAGATCGGCAGCTCGGCAGGCTGAGTCTTTTAAGACCTGCGCCACCTGCTGCAGACACTGATCGCCCCTGGGGTGCCCGTAGGTATCGTTGAATAGCTTGAAGCAGTCTACATCGCAAAGAATGAGGGATAGGGGAGCCTGGATCCGCCTTAGCCGCTGCCACTCCTGCCGCAGGTGCTCGTCAAACCGAGTTCGATTGGCTAGGCTGGTCAGGCCATCTTGGGCAGAGAGGTGATGCAGCTCATGGTTGGCAGCTTCTAGCTGCTTGTACAGCTGGCCCTGGTGAATTGCGATCGCAGCTTGAGAGGCCACCTGGCTGAGCAGCTCTAGCTCCTGCTGAGACCAGTGGCGCGGCTCCTGGCAGTGGTGAGCAATCAGCAGCCCCCAGAGCTGATCCTGATAGGCAATGGGCACTACCAGATTAGCTTTTACCGCATAGCGGACCAGCAGATTGCGGTGGCACTCGGCAAGACCGGCCTCCTGAATATTTTCGATGGCCCGTACCCGTCCCTGGCGGTAGTACTTGACATAGCTCTCCCGAAAACAGGGATCGTCGATGGTTTCTCCCATAATCGACAGACCGTTGGGCGCGACCGATTCTTTCACCACCTGCCCTGTCCAGTCGTTTTTGAACTGAAACAAAATGACGCGATCTGTTTTCAGTAAATACCGGATTTCGTTGACGGTGATGGAGAGGATTTCATCAATATCAAGGGACTGACGAATTTTTTCGGTAATGGTGCGAACCAGCCGCTCCCGCTGTAGCTGCTGCTCCATCTCGCCCTTGAGCTGCTCGTATTCCAAAATTTTGGCAGCAAGTTCCGAGGAGGAGAGGTTGCCCTTTTGATCAAGTCTTTGACCGGACAGGGGACTGGGCAGCAGCTGAGGCAGGCCAGAGCTGCTAAGGGCCTCAGTCCGGCTGCTCTCTGGGGCAGCTGAGAGCTTAGAGGCGGCTACCGCCCCAGAGGAAGCCGGCATTTGGGCGGCTGGCTCAGCAACCCTTTGGGCAAAATGCTCAATGAGCCACTGAAAGATAGTGCTGCTGGGCTGGGGATGGCAAATGTGGTAGCCCTGAATGCGATCGCACCCCAGCCGCTGCAAAAATTCCATCTGGTCACTCGTCTCTACCCCCTCCGCCAGCACCTTTAGATTCAGTCCGTGGCCCAGAGCCACAATCGTTTTTACGATGGCGGCATCGCTCTTATCGCTGGTCGCATTGAGGACAAAGGATTTGTCAATCTTCAAAGTATCGACCGGAAAATGCTTGAGCGTACTCAGGGAGGAATAGCCTATGCCAAAGTCATCTAGGGAGATATGAATGCCCACATCCCTCAAAGCCTTGAGCAGGCTCACCGTATGAGCTAAATCTCCCGCTGCAGTTTCTTCAGTAATCTCCAACTCCAGTTCCCCCGGGTTGATTCCGGTTTCCTGCAGCACCTGATGGATAAACGGCACCAGGCTATCAGAGGCAAACTGGCTGGCAGAGAGGTTAACCGCAATCCGAACCGGGGGTAAACCGGCCAGCCGCCAGAGCCGATACTGTTCACAGGCCGTTTGCAGCACCCACTCGCCGATCGGCTTAATTAGCCCCGTCTCCTCAGCAATGGGAATAAACTGCCCTGGCGGCACTAGCCCCAGCTGAGGATGCTGCCACCGAATCAGCACTTCTAGCCCAACCACCCGCTGAGCCGCCAAATCCCACTGAGGCTGGTAGTACAGCAAAAACTCCTGCCGATCAAGCGCCTTATAGAGATCGTTGGCGATCCCCTGGTGCAGCAGACTGCCCGCCCCCATTGCAGGAGAATAAATCTGATACGTGTTGCGGCCCAGGTACTTGGCCTGATACATCGCAATTTCAGCGTGCTGAATCAGCGTGTCTACCGAGTCACCATCATAGGGAGCTACCGCAATACCCAGGCTGCCGGTGAGGTAAATCTCCTCTCCCTGGAGAGAAAAGGGAGTTTTTAAGCACTCTACCAGCGCCTGGCTCAGCTGGTTAACGTCCACTGTCCCCTGCACGCGGGGAAACAGCAGGGCGAAGCCATCTCCGTGCCAGCGGGCCAGAAAAACGGGTAGATTCCCCAAGGGATTAGGCGTCAGAGTCTGCAGCAGTTGCTGCAGGCGTTCGGCCACATTTTGCAAGAGATAGTTGCCAAAGGTATGGCCGTAGGCTTCATTGATTCCCTTAAACCGATCGAGATCAAGAATACCAACCGCTAAAATATCTCCTTCCCGCAGGCAGTGCAGCAGCGCCAGGCCAAGCTGCTTAGTAAACAACAGCCAGTTGGGTAGCTGAGTTAAAACGTCGTGGGAAGAGCGATGGTGAACCACCCGACTGACCCAGTGCTGCATTAGACCCATGTAGAGGTACAGCCCTACGGACTGAGCCAGCCGCAGCTCTGCCAGCGTCCAGGGAGACACCTGCTGGTAGTGCTCTAGCCAGGCAGCAAAAGATTCTCTGGGACGTTCGTTACGAGGGTCGTGGCTCTTGTGCCCAGCCCAGGAAACTTCAATGGTTCGCGCCTGCCGGAACAGCATTAAGTACCCTACCGCCTGATCCCGAGCATTGAGGGGAACCACCATGACCGACTCAATCCCTGGCACTTCAAAGGCAGGGCTCAAAAGCCTGCAC
>JACVRP010000063.1 GCA_014534385.1 Cyanobacteria bacterium Co-bin13 | reverse complement strand
TTGAAGGGCGTTGTCTTGAGTCTCTTGTGCCCAAGTTTCTTCTTCTTGAAGGTCGCTTTGAGAACGATTTTGGTAAAACTGACGCAGTTGAGACTGAATTTGCTGAGCTTGCCATAGACGCAAGGCTTCTTCTATGACAGCGGAGCGGTTGTCTGAGAGTTGGTCAATGGCGTCGAGCAGGTCAGCGTCGATGGTAACGGAGACACGACGCTTATTAGGTGCGTTTGCCATGAAAGGAGGGCAACATGGAAGCAGCCCGTAGGGGTATTACTTTTTATATTACGTGCTATGTCAGACTCGACACCGAAGCGTTCATCCGTATTCATCGAGAAGATTTTTCCGGTGAACTTGCTGAACCAGCAGGTGTATTACGAGCATGGGGGCAACCCGTTTAAGGGCCTGCATCGGTGGTACTCGCGTAAGCCGCTGTCGTTTGGTCGGGCCAGTGTGTTGGGCTCGTTGCTGCCTGCCGACGTATCAGTGGAGGAGTTTGAGTACTTGCTGGGGCTAAATCGGCGGGTAGCGGGGCACCCAGATACGCAGACGAAGCTCTACCGTCGCTTGTGGGACGGAGACAACTCTTTCATCTGCACAAGCCGGGTCAACACCTTCACCTGCAGAGGCTACCCTTCCCGATGAACATTGCTTGGTTTTGTCTCAATCGTGACGGCAAAAGGCTCAAGCGCTATGTACTCTCCCCAAGCCTTCCAAATCCAGCACTACTGTTTAGTGGCAGCATCGTTGACAGATATTGAATAAGTTACAATTCATTAACTTTTAAAGAGAAGTTGGTCAGTAGTTCAAGTTACCGTGTTTGTCTTTTTTACTGCACTAGCAACGTTTACTTATAGCTGTCGCCACATTGCTTAAGACGTCTAATTTTTGGGGGTGTGGGCAAAGCCCAGCCAGAGGTTCCACTCCTGCACCCCGTCCTAATTCCGGTGACTACCGCTATATCAGTGGAAGCTGAATAGTGAAGCAGCTACCCTTACCTAACTCGCTTCTAATAAGGATATTGCCACCATGGGCGTGGGTAATAGCCTGAGCGATCGCAAGTCCCAGCCCAGAGCCTCCTGTATGACGAGAGCGGTCAGAGTTGACTCGGTAAAACCGATCAAAGATTTTGCCCTGATCTTGGGGAGCTATGCCTATGCCCGTGTCTTTCACCTGAATTAGGGCGTAGCGATCGCGGCTGAGGAGTTGAAGGATGACTTTGCCGCCCTCCGGAGTATATTTCAGGGCATTGCTGACGACGTTAAGCACCAAGCGGTACAGCTGTTCCTCATTGCCCCGCACAGTGAGTTTTTGGGGGTCGGGGGGAAGCGTCGCCAGCTGTATTTTTTTAGATAAAGCTAGGCTTGAGAGTTCCTCTTCAATGTCGCTGACCAGATCGGGTAAGGAAACCAGAGTGGTCTGCAGAGAATCACTGTGTTGATTGAGGCGGGAGAGAATCAACAGGTCGTTGACTAAGGCGGTCAGCCGCTGGCTTTGCCGGCTGATCACTTGTAAAACATCACGAGCTTCACTTTCAGTGATTTGGTAAGCACTGCTGACCGATTCGGCAGAGATGCGAATGGCGGCCAGTGGGGTACGCAGTTCATGGGCGGCATCTGCTGTGAACTGCTCAATCTGACGGTAGGCCTGGTAGGCCGGACGAATGGCAACGCCTGCCACCCACCAGCTCGCTCCCCAAACGAGAACTAGGGCCAGGGGCAGCCCGCCGACTAACGCCCACTGCACCCAGCTCAAGTGCCGATCTAACAGCTGCAGGGAGCTGCCCACCTGAAGGTATCCCCAGGAGATTCCTGCGTTATTCTTCAGCAGCAGCGACATTTGCCGGTAGGACGTTCCGTCGGCTTTGTTGAGGGTGTGCAGCCCGGCCTCCAACGGTTGGATGACCTGTTTAGGAGGAACCCCTGCGATCGCAAGTACCTCTCCCGACAAATTGAGCAGGCGCAGGTAGTAGCCCTCCTGGTGCATCAGGCTAAGAACGTGCCGATCGGGAATGGGCTGGGAGCAATCCTGGGTGGGGGAACACAGGCTGGGCAACAGCTGCCAAACGACTGGAGTAAGCTGTCCTGGCTGGTCTAGGGAAGGCTCTAAGCTGTCGTGGAGGGTGCTGGCTACGGTTTCCAGGCGATGGTCGATCTCGCGCCGATGATCCTGAACCATGGCAATGTAGAACCCAATTGCACTGGCCGTCAGAATGATTCCCATGGTGCTGGCATAGAGAACCGTGAGCCGCCAGCGAGTGAGCCAAAAGGCTCGGTTTTGCAGCGTCGGTTTGAAGTTACGCATTCAATCGATAGCCCATGCCGTAGACCGTTTCAATCATGGCCCCGCAGCCGTGATCGGCCAACTTCTTGCGCAGCAGCCGGATTTGGGCAGCGACCACATTGCTCATCGGGTCAGTCTGGATTGACCAGACTCGGTTCATCAGCTGCTCACGGGTCAAAATCTGATTGGGGTGCTGCATGAAACATTCTAAAAGCTGAAACTCCTTGGCGGTGAGCGAGATCGGCTGCGGCGAGTCAGAACTGGCCCCGATCACTGTGGAGGTGCCGTAGTCCAGAATCAGATCGCCGACCTGCAGCTGGGTAGGTTGAAAGGTGGGAGAGCGACGCTGCAAAGCCCGCAACCTGGCGAGCAGCTCCTCCATACCGAAGGGTTTAATTAAATAGTCATCAGCTCCGGCATCTAACCCGGTCACCCGATCCTCAAGGCGGTCTTTGGCGGTGAGGAGCAGAACGGGCAGGGGATTGGCCTGAGATCGCAAGTGCTGGCACAGGTCTATGCCCGAAAGACCGGGCAGCAGCCAGTCAAAAATTCCTAACGTATAGGGAAAACCAGCATTGTCCAGAATCTGCTGGGCCGAACTGCCGTCTTGCACCCAGTCCACCACATACTTTTCGCGCAGCAGAGCCCGGCGGATCGCCTCTCCCAAGTCTGCTTCATCTTCTACCAGCAGTATCCGCATGAATGACTTTTGAGGTCTTGGGGTGAATGTTCGCTGGAAATTTTAAGCGGAGACCGCGGAAACCACAAATTTCATCCTGATTTGATAATTGGCTGATATTGTCCTGGCAGGTGTTTTATTCTCCGGCCGCTCCAGCCTGTCAGCCCCTATGAGTTTTCGCAACTTCCCCCACCCTGTACCCAGTGTTCTGCTTGGCCTGCTGCTATTGGCTGTGCCGATTGCCGGAGTCGCCCACGTGGGGCATGATCACGGCTCTGAATTTCAATCGGGCACTAGCCAGCCCGCCAGCGGTGTTCGCGTTGATCCGGCCACTGCCGACCGCCTCGGTATTCAGGTGGTGCCCGTGCAGAAGCAGTTTTTGAACCTGGGTTTGCAGACGACTGGGGAACTGGCAGCCCAGCCGGATCAAACGGTGATGGTGAATGCGCCGATTAACGGCACCGTTGTGGAACTGCTGGTGCAGCCAGGGGATGTGGTCAAGCAGGGACAGGCCCTAGCAAAGGTAATTGCCCCCGACCTGATTGCGCTGCGGGTAGCTTCTCAAGAAGATCGGGTGGGGGCTGAGGCCAGTCTGCGGCAGGCTCAGGCCAATGTCACCCTGGCTCAACGTAACTATGAGCGCCAGGTTGCAATCGCAGCCAGCGAAATCGAAGCCGCCCAGCAGCAGGTAGCCCTGGCCAAAGAGCGCTATGAGCAAAACCAGCAGCTCGCAGGCGCAGGCGCGATTGCCCGACAGCAGCTCCTGGAGTCAGAATCGACCTTGGCCGCGGCCCGCAGCCAGCTCACTCGCGCCGAGAGCCGCCAGCCCGTGCTCGAAGCCCAGGCAGAACTAGAGCGAGCCCAGGCGTCTCTGGAGGCAGCCCAGTCCCACCTGCGCCTCAGCACGGTCACCTATGAGACTCGCCTTCAGCAGCTCAACAGCCCCGCTACCGAACGGGGGGTAGTCACCGTCGTCGCGCCAATTTCGGGAAAGGTGGCAGATCGACCCGTCACACTCGGCGAAGCGGTAGAAGAAGCGGTTACCCCGATCACGAGCATTGTCAACGGCGATCGGCTGCGGGTGACGGCCAACGTGTATGAAAAGGATTTGGGCCAGGTGGCAGAAGGCCAGGCGGTGAGGGCAACCGTAGCCAGCTTGCCCAATCAGTTCTTCTCGGGGCGGGTGGTGACCGTTGGGGCTGTGGTCGATGGCGCTACGCGGGTCATTCCCGTCACTGCCGAGTTGGAAGATGGAAGTGACCTGCTGAAGCCGGGCATGTTCGCCGAACTTGAGATTTTGACGGAGCGCACGCCCGATCCAGTGTTGGCGATTCCGGCCAGCGCCCTGGTAGAGGCAGACGGGCAATCCCTGGTGTTTGTGCAGAATGGTGAGGCATTTGAACCTGTAGAAGTTACTCTGGGCCGTCGCGCAGGAGATCAAGTTGAGGTGCAGTCGGGCCTATTTGAGGGTGATCAGGTAGTGGTGCAGGGGGCTTTGCAGCTCTATGCCCAGTCGTTGCGGGGCGGGGAAGAAACCGCTACGGCTGAACCTGCAGACACTCAGGCAAGCACGCAGGTGCCGCGCTGGGGCTGGGGGTTGGGGGGCGTTGCGATCGCAGCCACCACCACCGCTGCCTTTTTCCTCGGTCGCCGCTCGCGTCCAACGAAGCTAGTCGATCAGCCCCTAGCCCCGATCACCCTGCCCCCCCTAAAAGATGCGGTTGAGGTCGAGGTTGAGCCGCGTTAAAAACACCGTCTCCCTGTGCCCTCTCCCCACCCCCTAATTGCCCTCTATGCTGAACAAAATTCTCAAGTGGTCCATTGCCCAACGATGGATCGTGTTGATTGGAGCCCTCCTGGTCACACTCTATGGCCTCCGCACCCTCAGCCAAATGTCTCTGGATGTGTTTCCCAGCTTTGCCCCACCCCAGGTTGAAATTCAGGCCGAAGCGCCTGGCCTGGCCCCTGAGGAGGTGGAATCTCTGGTAACGCTGCCGATTGAGAGCGCTGTGAATGGCACCCCTGGTGTCACAGCGGTGCGCTCGACTTCGGTGGCGGGGGCGTCTGCGGTGCGGGTGGTTTTTAGTTGGGGCACCGATGTCTACCAGGCGCGGCAGCTGATTACGGAACGATTGCAGCAGGCCCAGGCCCGCTTACCAGAAGGGGTGGAAGCGCCTCAGCTGGCCCCGCTCAACTCGCCCTTAGGCATCATCCTGGAATATGCTTTCACGGCAGAGTCTACTCCGCTGATGGATGTGCGGCGGTTGGTAGATCGGCAGGTGACCAATCGGCTGCTGGCAGTGCCTGGCGTCACTCAAATCACCATCTTTGGCGGTGAAGAGCGGCAGTATCAGGTGCTGGTCAACCCAGCTAAGCTAAGCGCCTATGGCGTAACGTTGGCCGAGGTGAGCGCTGCCGCTGCCGCCGCCAACCAAAACGGAGCCGGAGGCTACCTGATCAACTCGGATCAGGAACTGCTGATTCGGGGGATTGGCCGGATTGAGTCGATTGAGGATTTGCGGCAGTCTGTGGTCACAGCGCGGCAGGGTACTCCCGTGCTGCTGCAAGATGTGGCCGAGGTCACGGTTGGGCCAGCCCTCAAGCGGGGCGATGCCAGCCTCAATGGCCAGCCAGCCCTAGCGATGCTGATCAACAAGCAGCCCTTGGCCGACACGCTGACGGTGACCCGGCAAGTCGAGGCAGCGCTGGAGGAGGTCAGCCCTAGCCTGCCTCCGGATGTCACCGTCCATCGCACCTTTCGTCAGGCAGACTTCATTGAAGCCTCTATCCACAACGTGCGAGACTCGCTGCGGGATGGCATCATCATCGTTTCAGTGATCCTGCTGCTGTTTCTACTGAACTGGCGCACGGCGGCCATCACCCTCAGCGCCATTCCCATGTCGCTGTTGATTTGCCTGATTTTGCTTAACTGGTTTGGCCTCAGCGTCAACACCATGACTCTTGGCGGGTTGGCGGTCGCCATTGGCTCAGTTGTAGATGACTCCATTGTGGATATGGAGAACTGCTACCGGGGGCTGCAGCGCAACCGCCAAGCCGGCAACCCCAAGCACCCGTTTCAGGTGGTTTACGACACATCTGTCGAGGTGCGCACCAGCGTGCTCTTCTCTACTGTGATCATCGCGGTCGTTTTTGCCCCAATTTTTTCTCTAACCGGGGTAGAAGGGCGAATTTTTGCGCCAATGGGCATTGCTTATCTGGTGGCAATTTTTGCCTCTACCCTGGTGGCCCTAACCCTGTCGCCTGCGCTCTGCGCGTTCCTGCTGGCCTATGCACCGCTGCCTGAGGAAGAAACCTGGGTGTCTCGCTGGAGCCAGCGGCTCTATCAGCCGAGCCTACGGCTGGCTCTGGGGCGGCCTAAGCTGGTTTTGCTGGTGGCCCTGGGCGCGTTGGTGGCGTCTTTGGCTATCTTGCCAGCGCTGGGACGAGTCTTTTTGCCGGAGTTCCAGGAGCGATCGCTAGTGGCATCGATGAATCTCTTTCCAGGGGGATCTCTAGAAGCCACAAATCGCGCAGGGTTGGCGGTACAAGATGCCTTGAAGGACGATTCGCGCTTTGAAACGATGCAGATGCGCTCTGGCCGCTCGCCCGGAGATCCCCATGTGGTGGGGTCTAATTTTGCCGAGCTTGACATTGAGCTGAGCGACGAGGGCATGAGAGATCGAGAAGCCACCCTAGATGCCCTGCGGGAAGAGTTTGCCAAGCTCCCCGGTGCCCCGGCCAGCATTGGCGGGTTTATTTCCCACCGCATGGATGAGGTGCTCTCTGGGGTGAGGAGTGCGATCGCAGTTAAAATCTTTGGCCCCGACCTAGCCGAACTGCGCCGATTGGGCACCGAAGTCACCGAGTTGATGGGCAGCGTCGAGGGCGTTGTCGATCTACAGCTCGCGCCTCAACTGCCCGTACGTCAAGTGCAGATTCGCTTTGATCGCGCGGCGGCGGCCCGCTATGGGCTGACGATGGCCGACCTGGCCGAAACGGTTGAGACTGCGCTCAATGGCCGGGTGGTTTCTCAAGTGCTGGAGGAGCAGCAGCTCTTTGACCTGGTGGTCTGGTTCGAGGCCACCGCCCGAGGCGATATCGACACCCTACGCAACGTCCTCATCGACACCCCTGCTGGGCAACAAATTCCCCTGGCCCAGCTCGCCCAGGTAGACTACGGCACTGGCCCCAACGCCATCAGCCGGGAAAACGTCTCGCGCCTGATCGTCGTTTCCTCCAACGTGGCTGGACGCGACCTGGGTTCGGTGATTGCCGACATCCAAGAGAAGGTACGCCAGCAGATACAGTTCCCGCCGGGTTACTTCATCCAATACGGCGGGCAGTTTGAGTCGGAGCAGCGGGCTACCCAAAACCTCCTGGTATTTGGGGTGCTAGCGCTGGTGGTGATCTCGGTGCTGATGTATTTCACCGTGCGTTCCTTCCCCGCCACCTTGATGATTATGCTCAACTTGCCACTGGCGGTTGTAGGCGGCATTTTCTCAGTTGCGATCGGCGGTGGGGTGCTTTCTGTAGCATCCTTGATCGGATTTATCACCCTGTTTGGGGTAGCCGTTCGCAACGGGCTGCTGCTGGTGGATAACTACAACAGCAAGTTTGCAGCGGGTATGCCGCTGCGGCAGGTGCTCTTTAGCGGGTCAATGGAGCGGTTAAACGCTATTTTGATGACGGCTTTTACCTCCGCGCTGGGGATGCTGCCCCTAGTGATCAGCACTGGGCCAGGCCGAGAAATTTTGCAGCCGCTGGCGGTGGTTGTGTTGGGAGGGCTTTTCACCTCCACAGCGCTGACACTGATTGTGCTGCCCGCGCTATATGCCCAGTTTGGTCGTCATTTGGTGCCCGCTCAAACAGTTGTTGACATCAGTTCCGATGCTAAGGTGGCGGCGACTGCCAATGGTCATCAACCCGTTGGCTCTCTCTAGTTTTTTTGACTCATGAGGTTCTCCATGCGTTCTCTATTTCTGCAATCGATTCTTCTAACAGGTATGCTGGCGCTGGCCGCCTGCGGCGGGGCTGAAACGCCAACAGCAACGGCTCCTGCCGCTAACGGTGCAGAAGCACCCGTCAGTAGAGCAGAAGCGCCCACCAGTGCTGAACCAGCCGCCGATCATACAGATGCGACCAAGGGCGGACAGGTGGTTGAAACGGGCCAGTACCACATGGAACTGGTGCCTGTGGTCGAAGCCGATGGAATTCACTTAGATTTGTATCTGCAAACGGGAGATACTCACGAAGCTGTTACCGATGCCACAGTGGTGGCCCAGGTACAGCTCCCTGATGGCAATCAGCAGGAACTCCCGATGCAGTACGACGCTCAGGGGGAACACTTCTTTGCCTTCCTCCTAACCCAAGCATCTGGAGAATACAAGACGGTGATCCAGACAGATGTCAATGGGGAGAAAGTCAATGGGCGGTTTAGTTTCTCCAAGTAAACGTTTTAGATTAGATCGCTTCTGAAAACGCAAATCTGAAACATCCTCTAAACTGCTGGGCCTTCTGCTCGGGCCGGTTGGCGTTGCCCTGCTATTGGTGGCCGTGATTGCAGGGCTTTGGTACCGTAACCGACCAGAGCATATTGCTTTTCAGCCGGGAACTGCTCGTGGGCAAGCGGTGCTGAAGGTCGTTGAAACCTTTGCTGATCAAGGTCAACAGCATGTCAGTCCAGGCCAGAGTGTCAACTACAATAACGCCTTTCCCACCTCTGGCCCCCATGAAAAAATGCAGCTTATGTCATCACCCGTGCTCGTATCCTGCTCAAAGCCAATACAGACTAGCTCGGTGGCGGCCAGTGCGATGCCGAGATCGGCAAGGCGCTTAACGTCAGCGTGCCAACCATTGAACGCCTGCGTCGTCGTTTCGTAGAGGAGGGCTTAGAAGCTGCTCTTAAGCGCCAGCCCCGACCATACAGCCGACAACGACGCCTCGATGGCGAGCAGGAGGCCCATCTCATTGCGCTAGCTTGCACAGAATCTCCTACAGACCAAGGCCGCTGGAGCTTACGTCTGCTGGCACAGCGCATGGTCACCCTTGGCTATGTCGAGAGCATCTCCTACGAAACCGTGCGGCGAACGCTCAAAAAAACGCCCTCAAATCGTGGCTCAACCAGTCCTGGGTGATTCCACCCAAAGCGAATGCCGCTTTCGTGTGTCAGATGGAGGAAATTCTGCAACTCTACACCCGGCCCTACGACTCCCGATACCCGCTGGTGTGCTTCGACGAGATCTCTAAGCAGCTGCTTAGCGAAACCAGAATCCCCTTACCAGCCCGTCCGGGAGTTCCCAGACGCTACGACTACAAATATGAGCGCAATGGCGTTTGCAACCTGTTCATGCTCTTTGAACCGTTAGCCGCTCAGCGACACGTGGTCGTGAGCGAGCGACGCACGCAGTTGGACTATGCCTATCAGATGGAATATCTGGTTGATGTGCTTCACCCCAGAGCCTGGAAGATTCTGGTAGTTCAAGACAACCTCAACACCCATGTACCTGCGGCTTTGTACAAAGCCTTTGCGCCCATCAAAGCCCGGCACATCCTCAACAAATTAGAGTTTCACTACACCCCCAAGCATGGCAGTTGGCTCAACATGGCAGAAATTGAGCTCAGCGTGCTCTCGCGCCAGTGCCTCAACCGCAGGATTGCCAATAAGGAGAGTTTGCAGCAAGAGGTCGAGGCCTGGCAAGACGGGCGAAACAAGGCTTACAGCACTGTAGACTGGCGCTTCACCACTCGCGATGCCAGAATCAAGCTCAAACACCTTTACCCATCAATTAAGCCCTGACAGGGTACTAGGGATAAATAGCGGTCAGGTATGTAATTTAGAAGGCGGTATCCAAGGCTTTGCCTGAATGCCTGTCCACTCGCTTAACTCATTGCAGAGCCATTCAATTTCCCGACGATCGCCGTTGACGATAATCATTTGATCATCATCTGGGAAGTTTAAGTTGAGTCGATAGCGGGTTAGGGTCTCCGCGCCAGCGGAAATGCCTATTAGTTTCCCTTGAAAAATTGCAGTTTTTTTCACACCTTTTAGCCGGTTGAGAGTGACAATAACTGCCCTATCTTTTTTTTGAAATGTAACATTAGGACTAGTATTTTTGAATGAACTTCTAGCATACATCAAGAACACATCAAGCACTTTCCCTTGGCTTAAATCTTGGCTTAACTCTTGGCGCATATGTTCTAGCAGAGGAGGAACTAGAATTAGAAGAAATATAAGAACTATGCCAAACAAGGTAAGAAACAAGGTAAATAGAGAATTTATAAAAATTATAAAAAGCATTGCACACGTTATTAAGGCTAGTACTATACAAGTCCATGCCAGCAAGTTATCATTCACACCTGGAAAGGTATATCGAATTTGCTTTGATGGTACTTTTAGTTGAAGAGTGGTTTGAGTTGCCTCCAAGGAAATAGAGGAGGAGGATGGACGTGTTGTTGTACCTAAGTTGATTTTTTGTGCAGTTAATTCCGCTTTTGACTCTTGGCGAGGCTTGAGAAAGTGTAGCCTTGCGTCTTGTGCTGATGCCGGTCTTTTGGATAGGCTTGGGTCTGTTAGCCATTCGATCCAACTGATGAAAGACCCGCTGAGGGATGTTAGGTGCTTAAATTCGACGTGTAAATCGTTCTGAGGCAAATCGGCAGGATGTTGACCTGTCGCCAAATAAATCAAGGTCATACCGACACCATACAAATCGGATGCGGGTAACGATCGTCCCCCAAATTGTTCGGGTGGCATGTAACCATAGGTGCCAACCACTGTTACCGTGCCACCATGAGCGGCTGTTTGTACTGAGCCAAAATCAATCAGATAAACCTCACCAGGACTATTGCCACTGCGGTTTCTTAGCAACACATTGCTTGGTTTGATATCGCGATGAATGACAGGCGGGTGAAGGCGATGAAGGTACTCCAAAATATCTAGCAAGGCTTTGACGATTGCCGTTAGCTCTGCTTCGTTAAACCTGCATCCGTCCTGTATCCATTCTTGGAGCGAGCGTGCCTCAATGTAACTTTGTACCAGGCCTATGTATAGAATCGGAGAAATTTTGGTCGCTAGTGCCAGAGGACTTCGGTAGTGTTCTATACCTGTGGGTGAGACTGCTACAAAGCTGACAGAGCACCCTCTCTGAAAAATTAATCCACAGGTCTAGAACACTACCTGGAAAAGGCTTGGCTGTAGAAGTCAAGGGCGAGGTCGTACTGCTCTAGGTTGCGGTAAGCAAGGCCGAAGTTCGCCAGAGCACGGGGAACGTTCAGATTTTTGTGTAAATCCCGATCTTGAGAACGGAAAATCAGGGGTTTCAGCCCGATCAGCCCCAGTTTTCTGGACACTCCCGAGCACGCCCTTCCCCGACCTGGTCGCCAAGCTCGCGGGCGATCTCCAGACTTTGCTCATGGAACTCAACGGCGCGGCGATAATCCCCAAGACTGTAGTAAGCACTGCCTAGGCCCCCCAGGGCAGTCCCTTCACTGCCCCGGTCGCCCAACTCGCGGGCGATCTCAAGGTGTTGCCCATAGAACTCGATGGCACGGCGATAGTCCCCCAGATTGAGGTAAGCAAGGCCCAAACTTTCCAGGGCACGCCCTTCACTGCCCCAGTCGCCAAGCTCACGAGCGATCTCCAGGCTTTGCTCATGGAACTCAACGGCGCGGCGATAGTCTCCCAGGCTGTAGTAAGCAATGCCCATACGCCCCAGGGCACGCCCTTCCCCACCCTGGTCGCCAAGCTCACGAGCGATCACTAAGTGTTGCTCAAAGAACTCAATGGCGCGGCGATAGTCCCCAAGGCTGTAGTAAGCAATGCCCAAGTTCCCCAGGTCTGCCCCTTCCCCACCCTGGTCGCCAAGCTCGCGGACGATCTCCAGGCTTTGCTTAGAGAACTCAATGGCGCGGCAATAGTCCCCCAGGCTGTAGTAAGCAATGCCCATACTCCCCAGGGCATCCCCTTCTCCGCCCCGGTCGCCAAGCTCACGGGCGATCACTAGGTGTTGCTCAGAGAACTCAATGGCGCGGCGATAATCCCCCAGGCTGTAGTAAGCAATGACCAAATTCCCTAGGACAGTCCCTTCCCAGCCCCGGCCGCCAAGCTCACTAAGGAGAGACAGACTTTGCTCAGAGAACTCAATGGCGCGGCGATAGTCCCCCAGATTGAGGTAAGCAAGGCCCAAATTCCCCAGGACTGCCCCTTCCGCGCCCCGGTCACCAAGCTCGCGGGCGATAGCCAGACTTTGCTCAGAGAACTCAATGGCGCGGCGATAGTCCCCAAGGCCGTCGTAAGCAAGGCCAAAATTCCCCAGAGCACCCCCTTCCCCACCCCGATAGCCAAGCTCACGAAAGAGAGACAGACTTTGTTCATGGAACACAATGGCGCGGCGAGA
>JACVRP010000621.1 GCA_014534385.1 Cyanobacteria bacterium Co-bin13 | reverse complement strand
GATGCGATCGCATTTACCGATGACGATGCCGCCCCCCACCCAGACTGGCTGCAGCGCATTGAGGCTCACTTTATCAATAACCCATCCGTTGGGGGCGTGGGCGGCCGCGACATCATCCAAAACCCCAAGCCCTGGTTTTTAGGCAGCAGTGAAGTCGTCGGCCAGCTGCAGTGGTATGGGCGCATGGTGGGCAATCACCACAAAGGCATTGGCGCAGCCCGCGAGGTTGACATTTTAAAAGGGGTCAACATGAGCTTTCGACACGATGCGATTGGCGATTTGCGCTTTGACAGCCGCATGCTGGGCACAGGAGCCCAGGTTCACTTTGAGGTAGCCTTTTGCCTGTCGATCAAGCGCCGAGGCTGGACCTTGATCTACGATCCCGCCGTGCTGGTCGATCACCACCTGGCCCAGCGATTTGATGAAGACCAGCGGTATCAATTTAACGATGTTGCTTACTTTAACCTGGTACACAATGAAACCCTGGCTCTAGCTGAGCATTTTTCTCCAGTCCAGCAGATTATCTTTTTTCTTTGGGCCACCTTAATTGGCACGCGAGATGCCTACGGACTAGCGCAAATGCTGCGATTTTTCCGCAGGGATGGTCGCATCGCCTGGCAAAAGTGGTTGCTTGCCGTCAAAGCCCGCTTTAAGGGCTGGCAAACCTGTCAGCACAGTCAGCCGCTTCACCCTTCTCGCCCAATGGCCCAAAATCTATAGACCTGGCCTTACCTTTAAGTGCATCCCCAGTCCAACCCTGCCTCAGAAATCCCAATGACCCCAGCCCTCCCGTCTACCCATTCCGCTACCGCTCGGCAGACTGAAACCCCCGGCGAAAAACAGGGCAAGGCATTGATGATCGTGTGGGCCGTCTTGGTAGCCTTCTGCCTGCTGGCGCAGCTTGGCAGGTTGTTAATTCTGATCTTTCCCCTGGGTTCGGTAGCGGTGGGGCTGTTTCTGTACTTTCGAGCTCCGGTTCTATACGTCAGCTTCACCTGGTGGATGCTCTTTTTGGGGGCACTGGTCCGCAAGATTATTGACTACCAGAGCGGCTATGTCACCCCAGGCCGATGGGGCACCCCGGCCCTGTTGGTAGCCGCGATTTCGCTAATTACCCTCTTCAAGTATCTGCCTCGAATTCACAAACAGGGCGGCATCCCGTTCCTGCTGTCGTTGATGGCCCTGACCTACGCCTTTCTAGTCGGGCTGATCTACGGTCGGCTCAGCGCCCAGTATTTGGTGGGGGCCTTTGAGTGGTTTGGCCCGCTGGCCTTCGGCTTTCATCTGTTTGCCCAGTGGCGCAACTACCCCAGATATCGTAAAAGTCTCCTAAGTACATTTATCTGGGGCACTTTGGTAATGGGAGCCTACGGGATTTACCAATACTGGGTTGTGCCCGAGTGGGACCGGTTTTATCTGGGCCAGCTGGGCGTTACTTCCTTTGGAGCGGGCACCCCCTTTGATGTCAGAGTATGGGGGACTTCGACCTCTCCCCAGGAGTTTTCGGCCATCATGCTGGCCGGCATTATCTTGATCTTTAGCGGTGAGGGCGTTGTCAGATTTGCGGCAGCAGGCACCGGCTATTTAGGGTTTCTACTGACAATGGCGCGGGCTGGCTGGCTGGGCTGGTGTATCTCAATCATCATGTTCATGCCTTCGCTCAAGCTGAAGCTGCAGATGCGGCTATTGACCACCATT